>JBJONS010000729.1:0-30010 GCA_046051725.1 Pseudomonadota bacterium
AGCCCCTTGTGGATGTGGTGAAGCCCCATCAGACTTGGCTCCGTCGCTGTGGGAAGTCCGCTGGCATATCCAAAGGACCGGGGTGTTGCCACCAGAGCGGGCGCGATGCAGGGCGATACCGCACTGTCAAAATGTCGTCATGGACGACAGCTCGGGCGAGGTCCGTCCTCATCGACGGGCCGCGGGCGGGGCCCGGTAGACCGCGCCGGCCAGGGTCTGCACCTCGTTGCGGTAGAGCTCGCCGCCCACCGGTCCGGCGCTGTTGATGAGCAAAGAGCCCACCCGGTGCTCCAACAACAAGGGGAACAGCGCGCGCCCGCCGAGCCGCCGGTGCTGCGGCGCGCGCGCGTCTTGGCGCCGCAGCGCGTCATGATCGGTGAACGCGGCGTAGACCGGCCAGCCGCTCAGCTCGCCGACCTGGGTCGGCGCGCCGTCTTCGTCGACCAGCAGCAGCAGCTCGGCGTCCAGCATCGCCGCGTACAAGCGGCTGCGGCCCACCGCCGGGTCCGCGGCGCGGGCGGCCTCGGTCATGCGCTGGATCAGGGCGTCGCCGCGCAGGGGATCGGGCGCCGCCAGCCGCAGGCGCAGGCTGCCCTCGCCGGCGCTCGCCTCGCCGTAGACAGCGTCGAGCAGGGCCAACAGCTCATCGGCCAAGGGCCCCCGCCCCTCGGGCGCGAGGACCTGGGCGCGGCGCAGCGGGCGCTGCCCGGGCCCGCCGGCGACAAAACCGGCCGCCCGCAAGCGGTTGGCCCGCTCTGGCGACAAGGCCAGCGCGCGGGGGAGCGTGCGGCTGGGCGCCGCCTCGATCTCGACCGCCGACGGCCCGGCGGCGCGGGTGACCATGAACCAGGCGTGGCCCCGCGCGACCAGCAGGCTGGCCCCGACCGCGCCGGCGTCGTGCAGGCGCCCGAGCGCCGCGGCCAGCCCGGCCGCGCTGAGCGCCAGCCGCTCGTCGGTGGACGGGCCGCTCCCCTCCCCTGCCGCCGGCGGGCCCGCGCTGCGGCTGCCCGTCTCCATCGTCGCTGTCGTGCTGTTCGCCACCCGCCGCTCCGCCTGCGCAGCGCCGGCCGCACAAGGCGCCGTGCTTAGCCCGCGGGCGCCGCCGGGCGAGAGGTGCTAGCAGCACACGATGAAGATCCTCTCGATGGACGAAGCGGGCCGCGGCTGCGTGCTTGGCCCCCTGGTGGTCGGCGCCTACTGCTGCGAAGACAGCGCGCTGGACGCCGTGACCGCGACCGGCGCGACCGACAGCAAGAAGCTGCGGCCGGCCAAGCGGGTGGCGCTGCAGGCCGGCCTGCGGGCGCTCGGCGAGGTCGCCCTCATCGAGATCAGCGTCGAGGACATCGACAAGGGCAGCATCAACACCCTTGAAGAAGAGGCCTTCGCCGCCCACATCCTCCGCTTTGGGCCCGACCTGGTCTACATCGACGCGCCCTGCGCCCCGGCGGCGATCCCGGCCTTCACCGCGCGGCTCCTCCGCCGGATCGCCCCGCTGGTGCCCCGCTTCGTCATCGAGCCCAAGGCCGACCTCAGCTACCCCTGGGTCGGCGCGGCCAGCATCTTCGCGAAGGTGCACCGCGACGCGCTGCTGGTGCCCCTGGGCGCAGTGGGCTCGGGCTACCCCAGCGATCCGGTGACCCGCGCGTGGCTGGCCGACCGCCTCGCCGAGGGCGCCCTGCCCGCCTGCGTGCGCACGCGCTGGGGCACCATCGAGAAGCTGCGCCAAGAGGCGCTGTTCTCCACCACGGGCCAAGGCGGTGCTTGAGCGCCCCCACCTCGGGCTGACCCTCCCCTTCTTCAACGAAGAGGCCGTGGTCGACGCTGTGCTCGACGAGCTGCGCGCCTGGCTCTCCGCTGAGCCCCGCGCGGTGCGGGTCGCCTTGGTCGACAACGGCAGCCGCGACCAGACCCGGGCCCGCCTCGCCGCGGCGGCCGGGCCGGCGGGAGCCCTGGGCCAGAGCGCCCTGCAGCTCGTCGCCCTCGACCAGAACGCCGGGTATGGCGGGGGCATCTTGACCGGGCTGCGGGCCCTCTCCGACGCCCACGCGCCCCGGGCGCTCGGCTGGGCCTGGGGAGACGGCCAGGTCGAGATCGGCGTCTGCTCGGCCCTCCTCGACGCGGTGGAGGGAGGGGCTGCGCTGGCCAAGGTCCGCCGCACCCAGCGCCAGGATGGCGCGCTCCGCCGCCTGACCACCCGCTGCTGGAGCGCCTGGGCCCGCGGGATGGGCGCCCAGAGCGCCGATCTCAACGGCTGCCCCAAGGTCTTCCGCGCCGAGCTGCTCCGCGGCCTGCCGCTGCGCTCCACCGGCTGGTTCCTCGACGCCGAGCTGGTCCGGGCCTGCGAGGAGCGCGCCCTTCCGGTGGTCGAGCGGCCGGCGGTCATGCGCCCGCGCCGCGGCGGCGCCTCGAAGGTGCGCCCCACCACGGCGATCACGCTCGGACTCCAGATCGCCGCCCACCGGGCGGGCTGGCGGCCCTGAGCGGGTCGCTCAGCCTGCGGTCGCCCGCTGGAGATCGATGCAGTGGCGGCCGATCGCCCGCCAGCCGGCCGCGCAGAGCCCCTTGCGGGCCTTGGCCGGCTTCTCGTCCAGGCCCTCGAGGAGGGCGGCGCAGTCGTGGAAGCCGAAGTTGGTGGTGAGCCAGCCCTCGTTCTGCGCGGCGCACCACTCCCCGTGATCGCCGGCGCCGAGGCAGCGGCGCATGACCTCGGGCACCGAGCCCTTGCAGAACTCTTTGGTGGCCGGGCAGGCCTCGGCCCAGCGGATCGCCTCTTCGACGCAGGCGGGCGGGCCCAGCGCCGCCGCCGCCCAGGCCGGCGGGGTGGCCGGGTGGGTCAGCGTCTCTTCGACATAGGCGTGGTAGCGGTCATACTCACCGCGCACGCTCTTGTAGTAGGGCACGGCGGCGGCGAGCAGAGGCAGCAGCGTCACCGCGACGACCACGGCCACCCCGCGGGTGCTGGGGCGGCGGCGGTCGGCCGGGGTCGGGGCGGCGGCGGAGGTCGGGGGCGCGGTCATGGGCGCGGCTAGCCCGCTCAGCGCCGCAGCGCGCGGCGGCTCTCGTCGACGCCGAGGTTGGCCAGGGTGTCGGCCCGCTCGTTGTCGGCGACCCCGGTGTGGCCGGCGACCCAGTGCAGCTTGGCCTTGCGCTTCTTGACCCGGACCTTGAGATCGGCGATCAGCTCGACGTTCGCCTTGGCCTTCCACCCCTGGCTGAGCACGCCGATGGCGTACTTGCTGTCGGTGAGGATGTGGACCGCGACGGTCTCGGCCACGTTGTTCTCATCGAGGAGCTGCAGCGCCAGCCCGACCGCCGAGAGCTCGCCGATGTTGTTGGTGCCCTGGCCCAGCGCGAGGTGGCGCTCAAAACGTTGGCCGTCGGGCAGCTTGACCACGCAGCCCGCGCCGGTGGGCCCCGGGTTGCCCTTGCAGGCGCCGTCGGTGAAGCAGATCACCGCGCTGGCGGGGATGTCCGAGATCAGATCGCCGGCCGCCGCCTTGGCCGCCGCCGCCTGGGCCGCCGTGCGCGTGCCCGCCGACCCAAAACCGCTGGGCGCGCTGGCCCGGGTCGAGGGCCGGGCCGCCGCGCCGCCCTCGCGCGGGGCGTCGTCGCTGCGCCCGGGCGGCAGCTCTTTGGGCGCGCCGGCGAAGACCTTCACGTTGCCGCGGCCGGCGCCGTAGAGCTTGGCCCCCTCGGCCTCGGAGTAGCGGACCGGCACCCGCCCGTCGCGCACCAGCAGCTCACCGTCGGCGTCGACCTCGACCCAGACGTCTTTCCCGTTCACCACACCCGCGCGCCACGGCATCTCGCCCTCCGCCCCTCGCGGGGCCCCGGCGGCTAACCGGCGCCGACCGGCGCGCGCAGCCCAAAGGGCAGGCCGGTGCTCTGGCTGAACTCGTAGAGCGAGTGGTTGTAGCAGCCCTCGGCGCAGCCATCCGCCAGCATCCTGGCCCGGAAGGCCTGCACTTCGGGGCTGCGCCACAGCGCGGCGAGGCCGTCCTTGAACACGTCGCCCATGACCACGCCCTCGGCCCCCCACACGCAGCAGGGCAGCAGCTCGCCGCTGTACTTGACGCCGTACTGGTCGACCATCCCGAGGCAGCGCACCGGCTGGCGGGCGCCGGCGTGGTAGTCGAGGCCCTGCAGGTAGTAGGCCCGGCGACCCGCGACATCGGCGTCAGCGGCGCCAATCTCGTCGATAGCCAGGGCGAAGGCCGCCCGATCCGCCGCGCCGCGCAGGGCGAGGTCCGGGGCGTCGTTGACCGGCCAGAAGTCAAAGCGGGCCCCCCGGGCCCGGGCGAGGCGCCACACGGGCAGCAGCTCGCTGAGGTTGTCGTGGTTGACGGTGAAGTAGACGCTGCAGGCGAAGCCGGCGCCCAGGGCCCGGTCGAGCGCCCGCAGGGTGCGGTCGAAGGCGCCGCGCTGGCCCCGCAGGCGGTCGTGGGTCTCGCCGAGTCCGTCGAGCGAAAACGACAGCGAGTCAGGCCGGGCGGCGAGCAGCTCGTCCCACCGCCGCTCGACCAAGAGCCCGTTGGTCGTGATGTTCACGCTGAGCCCCCGGGCCTTGGCCGCCGCGACCGCCACAAAAAGGTCGGGGTGGAGGAAGGGCTCGCCGCCGGTGATCACCAGCACCCGGGTCTGGATCTGCACCGCCTCGTCGAGCAGGGGGAGGAGCTTGCCGGGCACGTCCATCTGCTCGTGGTTGTCCCAGAGATCGCAGAACGAGCAGCGGAGGTTGCAGCCCCGGTTGATCAGCAGGAGCAGCGTGCGCGGCTTGCCCGGCGCCACCCGGCGCAGGTGGGCCTCAGCGGGATCGGGAGCAGACGCCCCCAGCGGACCAGGCGCCTCGCCGGTCCAACCATACAAGGACAGCGTGCTGCGCGCGATCGTCGGCCAGTCATAGGCCGAGGCGAAGCGGCGGGCGGCCCGGCCGAGCCGCGACCGCCGCCCTGCATCGGCGAGCAGCGCGTCGATGGCCTCAGCGAAGGCGACGGGCCCGTCGGCGATCTCGAGGTGCTCGCCCGCCACATAGGGGATGCCCTCGGCCCCCTTGGTCGTGCTGACCGTCGCCTTGCCCGCCGCCATGTACTCGAGCAGCTTCATGCGGGTGCCGCCGCCCGACATGACCGGGCAGATGCAGAGGTCCGCCGCAGCCACATGCGCTGCGAGGTCATCGACCGAGCCCGTAAAGGTCACGGCGGGGTGGTGGAGCTGCTCGGGCGGGGAGCGTCCGCAGATGAGCACCCGGAGCGCCGGCCAGCGCGGCAGCAGGCGCGGCAGCAGCTCGTCGACCAGCAGGCGCACCGCCTCGGTGTTCGGCCAGTAGTGCAGCGTGCCGTGAAAAAACAGCAGCGGAGCGTCGAGCGGCAGGCCGTAGCGGGCGCGCACACCGGCCGGCTGGGCGTGCACGAAGGCGCCCAGCTCGACCCCGTGCGGGATCACGTGCACGCGGTCGGCGGGCGCGCCGGCCGCCACCATGCGCCGCCGGTCGTCGGCGCTGACCGCGATGACGTGATCGACGAGGTGCAGCAGGCCCTGCTCGATGGGGCGCAGGCGCTCGACCGGGTGGCCGAACTCGGCGAGGCGATCCCACTCGACGTTGTGCTGCACGAGGCTGCTCTGGACCGGCCGGCCGAGCAGCCGGCGGGCGAGGCGCGCGGCGAGGGCAGCGGGCAGGGCGTAGCCGGGGAACTCGGCCTGCAGCACGTCAATGCCCTCGGCGCGCACCAGGCCGAGGCAGCGGGCCAGCCAGGTGGGATCAAAGAGCGGCTGGTAGAGGAAGAGCTCGTCTTCGGGGTAGCCGACCCGGGCGGCGATCCGGAAGGACAGGCGGCGCAGGGCCGGCAGCGGCGGCCACTCTTCGGCCGCCCGCAGGCGCGGCGGGTAGGGCCGCGCGGAGTGGCCGCCGGCGGGGTCAAAGCGCAGGTAGCGGTCGGGGTCATCGGTGATGATGAAGCTCGGCGCGCCGCTCACGCGCGCGAGCTGCTCGGCGGTGCGCACGATCTTCACGGCGGCGCCGTGATCGGTGGGGAACAGGTCCCCGCGGGTGACCAGGGCGACGCGCAATTGACCTCCGCCGCGGCCCTAACCGGAGGGCACGCGCCGCCCCGCGCAAGGCGCTCCGTCGCGCCAAGCACCGCGGAGGCCCCGCGCACAGGCCGCGACAACGACGTGCATGCGTTCACTCTCGGGGCTCCAGGGGAGGGGCCTGCTCCCCCACCTTCGGCCCCGCGGGAGTAGATTGGCCCCGGTCACGCGCACCACCGCGCGCCGGTCCGCCGCACGCGGGGGCCAGCCAGGGCGGGCCGCGACGCCGCACGAGGAGAGCCCACGGGCATGCCCGAAGACCGCAGCAGCCGCCCAGAGAGCGCCCTCATCGCGTGGATCGGCGCACCTCCGCCCGCCGAGCTCGGCGGCGCGCTGCCGCCGCACACCCGGCTGCACCTCGGGCTGACGCCCCGCGCCGACCTGCTGGTCGTCCGGGCCGAGGCCGGCCCCGAGGTGCTCCGCCAGCTGCCGCTGCCGGCCGTGCACCCGCCGATCATCGCCGCCGCGCCGACCGACCCGAGCACCGCCGAGCGCATGGCCTGGATCAAGGCCGGCGCTGAGGACCTGGTCAGCTTCGCGGCGCTGCCGATCGCCGTCGGCCGGCGGCTCAAGCGCCTCGCCCGCGAGCGCGGCGGCGCCGAAGAGCCCTCCCGGCCGGTGTCTTGGCCCCGCGGCGCAGACGAGGCGGCCCGCGCCGCCCGCCCGGCCGAGGACGCCGCGCGCAGCCCGCTGGCGCTGACCCGCTCGCTGCCCGGCGGCGCCGAGAAGCCGCCCCGCCTGCGCTCTGAGGCCCCGCTGCCGTCGACCGCCCCGCCGGCCCGCCCGCGCGACGAGTTCCCCGCCTTGACGGTGCCCCAGCCGGCCTCGGGGGTCGACCCCCATGTGCGGCCCTGGGTCGACGCCCTCGTCGGCTACATCGAGCAGCGCGACGCGGTCGTCGGCACCTGGCGCGAGGGCCGCCTCGAGCGCCTGCTCGAGCTGCTGCACCACCGCGAGCGCCTCGCCGCCAGCGCCACCCAGGCCGCCCCGCCGCAGGGCCGGGGCGCCGGCAGCGTGTCGAGCACCTTCGGGTCGCCGCCCGGGCCGGGGCAGCCGGGGATCGTCTGGCCCGTGCTGATCCGCCGCGGGCCCAGCCGCGGCCGCAAGGGCATCGAGGTCGACGAGGGCCGCGTGCTCGCGGTCGGCACCGACGGCCTCTGCCTCAGCCTGCCGAGCCCGGCCGGCAGCCGCCAAAAGATGGTGCTCGACCTCTGCGCCGACCGCAACAACAACGCCCAGCTGCTCGTGCAGGCGCGCTGGCAGCGCCGCGTCGCCGCCGACCGCTGGGTGCTCGGCGTGCTGGTGCTCGAGGTCCGCCTCCGCGCGGTCGACGACGCGGCCGGCTGAGGCCGGCGCGCCCGCTGGGGCCGCCGTCCACCGCGAAGACAGCGCGCGCTGCGTCATTCTGAGCGTTCTTGCCCGCCTCCCGCGGTCCCGCTCAGCCCGCCGCGGCGAGCCGGCGCGCCCAGGCCTCGAGCAGCGGCCCGCCGTGGCCGGCGGCGGTCAGCGCGTCGAGGGCCCCGGCCGGATCGAGGGGATCGCCGCGCAGGCTGTCGAGGCAGGCCTCCGCGGCCTGCGCGGACGGACGGCCGTCGGCCTGGGCCAGCTCCAGCGCGGCGAGGCGCAGCAGCCCTCCGCCGTCGTGGCCCTCCCCTCCCTCCTCGATCCACCCCTCCGCCCGCGGCAGCGCTCCCCCGTGGATCGCCAGCCGGGCCGCCGCGCCGCAGACCAGCGCCCGGGCCGCTGGATCGGCGCCGGACGCGAGCAGGGCCTCGGCCTCGGCCCAGAGCGCCGGGGCGGCTGGCCCCGGGGAGGCGCCGCGGCGGGCCGCGTCGAGCGCGAGGGCGACCCGCAGGGCCCGCAGGACCGGGGGCGCCCCCGGCCGCAGCGGCGGGGCCAGCGCCGCGTCGATCTCGGCGGTCACGCCGCGCTGGGCGCCGATCCAGCCGAGCAGCAGGCGCGCCCAGGCCTCGCCGTCGGGGCTGCCCCGGGCCGCCTCAAAACGCCGCAGCTGCAGCAGCGCGGCCCGGCGGTCGATCAGCGCGCCGGCCCCGCGCCCGCCCGGCCGCAGCGCCGCCCACAGCCGCCAGCCGTCGCTGACCTGCCCGCCCATCTGCCAGGGCAGCAGGTTGCCGATCAGCATCATCGCGTTGATCTGCTCAAGGTCGCCCAGATCCCAGGCCGCGGGCAGCAGGCGGAGCAGCGGCGCGAAGGCGAGCTGGGCGAGCACGCCGCCGCCGTGGAACCAGGCCGCCCTCCGCCCGCCCTCGAGGGCCGCGGGGATCGCCACGCAGGCGCCCCCGAGGAAAAACCACCGGTGGAGCACGAAGACCCGGCCCCCGCCCAGCGGCAGCCGCAGCAGCGGCGCGCCGGCGCCCAAGCCCAGGCTGGTCAGGCGGAAGCCGGCCGGGCGGGCGAGCAGGGCGTGGCCGAGCTCGTGGACCAGCGCCACCACGGCCAAAAAGACGAGCAGCGGCCCCAGCCGCCAGGCCAGCGGCGGCCCCCAGCGCTCCAGCAGCGCGAGCCAAGGTGAGCCCGACAGCGCCCCTCCCGCGGACCTGCCCCGCGGGACAGCCCAGAGGCGGCTCGATATCCCGACCAGCCTGGGGGCGGCGCCCGCGCGGGCGCCCCGCGACGGCCGACGGCCGCCCCGCCCGGAGCGCCCGTGCCCCTCGACCCCGCGGACCACCTCGGCCGCCGCTACGTCGGCCCGCCGACCCTGATCCGCGCCGCCGACATCGAGGCCTACGCCGCGGCGACCGACGACAACAGCGTCGTCTACTACGGCCCTGACGCTGTTGCGCCGCCGATGTTCCACGTGCGACCGCTGCGCGACATGCTGTTCGCGGTGATGGAAGATCCGGCGCTCGGGCTCGACATGCCCCGCCTCGTGCACGCCGGCCACGACGTGCGGCTGCACCGCCTGGTGAGCCCCGGCCAGGCGCTGGTGCCCCGGGCCCGCCTCACCGGCCTCGATCAGAAAGAGAGGGGGGTGCTGGTCGCCGCCACCCTGCAGGGCTGGGTCGAGGGCGCCTTGGCGGTCGAGGCCACCACCAGCTTCTTTGTGCGCGGCCAGCGCCTGCTCGCCGAGAACGGCGCACACGGGGTCATCCCCGACATGGGCTGGGCCGCGCCCGAGGGCGAGCCCAAGCTGCAGAAGGGCGTTCAGGTCAAGCCCGACCAGTCGCTGCGCTACGCCGAGGCCAGCCTCGACCGCAACCCGATCCACCTCGATCCGGCCGCGGCCCGCGCCGGTGGCCTGCCCGACGTGATCCTGCACGGGCTGTGCACGATGGCGCTGTCCGGGCGGGCCCTGGTCGCCGCCCTGCTCGGCCAAGACAGCCGCGGGCTGCGCCGCCTCGCCGTGCGGTGGAGCCGGCCGGTGCACAACGGCCAGCGCCTGCGGGTGCTGGGCTGGCCCGAGGCCCGCCGCTGCCGGTTCATCGTCGAGGATGAAGAGCAGCGGCCCGTGATCAGCCAGGGCATCGCCGAGTGGGCCTGAGCGGTCCGCCCCCGGCATAGGCTCACCCGACCGCCGGCGGCCTGCGCGCCGGCCCCTGACCCACGGTGGGAGGCCCCATGCACGCGCCCTTCGACTCGGCGATGCTCCGCGATGAGGACACTGGCCTGCTGCTCGATCTGAGCGAGGCGGGCCCTCCGCCCGACGCGGCCCTGCGCGCCGCCCTCACCCGGGCGCTCGAGGCCATGGCCGCGCTCGAGGCCGGGGCGGTCGCCAACCCGGACGAGGGTCGGCAGGTCGGCCACTACTGGCTGCGGGCGCCCGATCGGGCCCCCTCCGACGAGCAGCGGGCGGCGATCCGCGCGAGCCATACGGCGATCCGGGCGCTGCCGGTCGGTCGGTGGTCCTCGGTGCTGCTCATCGGCATCGGCGGCTCGGCCCTCGGGCCCCAGCTGCTGGCCGACGCGCTGGCCGGCCCTGGCGATCCCGCGCGCCTGCACTTCCTCGACAACACCGACCCTGAGGGCATCCAGCGGGTGCTCGCCAGCCTCGACCCCGCGCGCACCCTCTGCCTCGTGGTCAGCAAGAGCGGCGGCACGGTCGAGACCCGCAACGGCATGCTGGCGGCGATGGCCTGGATGCAGGCCGCTGGGCGTGATTTTGGCGCCCAAGCCATCGCGATCACCGGCGCGGGCTCGGCGCTCGACCGCCAGGCCGCGGGCTGGCTGGCCCGCCTGCCCATGTGGGACTGGGTCGGCGGGCGCACCAGCGTGACGGGGACCGTCGGCCTCGCGCCGATGGCGCTCTGCGGCTGGGATTGGGAGGGCCTGCTGGCCGGCGCGGCGGCGATGGACGCGGCCTGCCGCCGCCCGATCGACCAGAACCCCGCCGCCCGCCTCGCTGCGGCCTGGTACATCGCCGGGAACGGGCGGGGAGATCGCGCGCTGGTCATCGAGCCCTACCGCGACCGGCTCGCGCTCCTGTCGCGCTACCTGCAGCAGCTCATCATGGAGAGCCTGGGCAAGCGCCTCGACCGCCAGGGCGCCGTGGTCGAGCAGGGCCTCGCGGTCTACGGCAACAAGGGCAGCACCGACCAGCACGCGTTCATGCAGCAGGTCCGCGACGGCCGAAACGACACGCTGGTGCACTTTATCGACGTGCTCGAGCCCGGCCCGGCCATCGACGCCGGGGGTGGCCTGCGCGTGGACGACCACCTGCTCGGCTTCTTGCTCGGGACCCGGTCGGCGCTGTCGGCGGCCGGCCGGCCCACGGTGACGATTCGGGCAAACGCCGTCCACGCCCGGGCGCTGGGGGGCCTCATCTCGATATTTGAGCGGGCAGTGGGCATCTACGCCGAGCTGATCGACGTAAACGCCTACCACCAGCCAGGGGTCGAGGCTGGGAAGCGGGGGGCCACCGCCGCGCTTGACGGGATGCTGAAGCTCTGCGGCGCGCTCACCACGCAGCCAGAGGGGGCTGAGGCCCTCGCCGCGCGCTGCGGGCTCGCGCCTGCGCTCGCGTGGCGGCTGCTGGAGCACCTCAGCGCCACCGGGCGGGCGACCCGCAGCCCCGGAGCGACCCCCGCGCTGGACGCCTACCGTCTGGCCTGAGCCCGCCGCCCAGGCCCCCGCACACGGTCACGCCCGTGCTGGAGCCCCGCCCGATGTCGCCAAGCCTCCCCCGATTCCAGGCCGTCAAGGCGGCCTCGGAGCGCGCCGTCCGCACCTACCCTCGCCCCCTCGACCGGGAGGGTCGCCCGGTCTCGGTGGGCGAGCTCTTCGGCGCCAACGTCTTTGGGATCGAGCAGATGCGACAGCACCTGCCCGGCGACGTGTTCCGGCGTTTTGAGCGCACCATCGCCGAGGGCACCCGGCTCGACAGCGATCTGGCCGCCAGCATCGCCGCGGTGGTCCACGACTGGTGCCAGGCCCGCGGCGTCACGCACTTCTGCCACTGGTTCCAGCCGATGACCGGCTCGACCGCCGAGAAGCACGACGCGTTCTTGACCTTCGACGACGAGCGCCCGATCTCGAAGCTCAGCGGCGGCCAGCTCATCCAGTCCGAGCCCGACGCGAGCTCGTTCCCCAGCGGCGGCATGCGGTCGACCTTCGAGGCCCGCGGCTACACCGCCTGGGACTCGACCTCGCCCATGTTCATCATGGAGCGCGAGAGCGGCGCCACGCTCTGCATCCCGAGCGTGTTCGTCTCGTACACCGGCCCGGCGCTGGACAAGAAGGCCCCCCTGCTGCGCTCGATGCGGGCGATCGGCGAGCAGGCCGCGGCGCTCTGCCGCGAGCTCGGCGACGACAGCGTCAAGCGCGTCATCGTGACCGCCGGCCCCGAGCAGGAGTACTTCCTGGTCGACCGCGCGCTGGTCTCGCTGCGCCCCGACCTGGTCATCGCCGGCCGCTCGGTGCTCGGCGCCTCGGCGCCGAAGGGCCAGATGCTCGAGGATCACTACTTCGGCGCGATCCCGAGCCGGGTCCAGGCCTTCATGCATGAGCTCGAGCACGAGCTCTACAAGGTCGGCGTGCCGGCCAAGACCCGCCACAACGAGGTCGCCCCCTGCCAGTTCGAGATCGCGGTGCTCTACCGCGAGGCGAACGTGGCGGCCGACCACAACCAGCTCGTGATGGAGCTGCTGCGCCGGGTCGCCGAGCGCCACGGCTTCGCGTGCCTTCTGCACGAGAAGCCCTTCGCCGGCGTCAACGGCTCGGGGAAGCACATCAACTGGTCGATGCAGACCGACGCGGGCGACAACCTGCTCGAGCCGACCAAGAACCCGGCGAAGAACCCGCGGTTCCTGGCCTTCCTGGCCTCGACCGTGCTGGGCGTGTACCGCAACGCCGACCTCTTGCGGGCGAGCATCGCCAGCCACGGCAACGACTTCCGCCTCGGGGCCAACGAGGCGCCGCCGGCCATCATCAGCGTGTTCTTGGGCGCCCAGCTCACCGCGCTCTGCGCGGCCATCCTCGCCGGTCAAGACACCGAGGACGCCGAGCGCGGCGTCATTGAGCTCGGCGTGGGGGGCCTGCCCGACCTCGCCAAGGACAGCACCGACCGCAACCGCACCAGCCCCTTCGCCTTCACCGGCAACAAGTTCGAGTTCCGGGCTTGCGGTTCGCAGATGAGCGTGTCCTGGCCGACCACCTGCGTGAACGTGGCGGTGGCCGACGGCATCCGCACCTTCCGCGCGATGCTCGCGGCCAAGGGCGGCGACCTGCTCGCGGCCCTGCGCGAGGCGCTGGCCATCAGCGCGCCGATCCGCTTTGAGGGCAACAACTACAGCGACGCCTGGGTCGAAGAGGCGGCCCGCCGCGGCCTGCCGAACCTGCGCAAGGCGCCTGAGGCCCTCGACGTGCTGCGGACCAGCCGGGTCGAGTCGCTGATGGCCGATCTCGGCGTCCTCACCCCCGACGAGCTGCACAGCCGCTACCACATCGCGGTCGAGCGCTACGTGCACGGCGTGGACATCGAGGTGGACCTGATCCGCGAGATGGTCGACCAGGCCGTCATGCCCGCCGCGCTGGGCCAGCTCGACGAGCTGAGCCGCACGATGGCCGGCGTCAAGGCCGCCGGTCTGTCTGAGGACCCCTGGGCCGAGCTCGGCGACCTCAGCTTCGTCCAGCAGGTCAAGGACCTGCGCAGCGCCCGCGCCGCGGTCGACGCGGCCTGGCACGCGGTGGAGGCCCTGCCCGAGGCCGCCGACCGGGCCCGCGCCTGCGTCGAGGCGGTGCTGCCGGCGGTGGACCGCCTGCGCGCCGCGAGCGACGCGCTGGAGCCCAAGATCGCCGACAGCCGCTGGCCGCTGCCCCGCTACCGCGAGCTGCTCTTCCAGAGCTGGTAGCGCCGCCGGGGGGACTCCCCCGCGAACCAGCCGGGGCATCCGCGAGGGTGACCCGGCTGTGGTCGTTTTGGGGGAGGACGCTCGGCATGAACACGGTGCTGGGCGGCAGGGCGCCGACCGCCGACCGCGAGGGAGGAGGCGCGGCGCGCGGCGCCCCAAAACGACGACGCCCGCTGGCAGGAGACCCTGGCCAGCGGGCGCGGCAGCGGCGCGGGGCGAAGCCCGCGGCGGAGCATCAGTCGCGGGTGGTGCCCCGGACCTTGATCTCACCCTCACCGCCGAAGGTCACCTTGAACTCGGCGCGGCGGTTCTCGGCCCAGGCGGACTCGTAGGCGCCCTGCGCGAGGGGCCGCTCTTCGCCGTAGCTGATGATGACGATGCGGGTCTTCTCGACACCCTTCGACAGCAGGTACTTCTGGACGGCGTTGGCCCGGCGCTGCCCGAGGGCAGAGTTGTAGCCGGTGGTGCCGCGCTCATCGCAGTGGCCCTGGATCTGGATCTTGACGTCGGTCTGATCCTTGAGGATCACGGCGTTCTCGTCCAGCGCGGACTTCGTCGAGGCGTTGAGCTCGTAGGAGTCCAGGGCGAAGTTGACGCGGCTGAAGTTCTTGACGATCTCGCGCACCGGCGGCGGGGGCGGCGGGGGCGGCGGGGGCGGCTCCACCGGGGGAGGCGGGGGCGGCGGAGGCGGCGGCGCGGGCTTCTTGCAGCCAACAGCCGCCACAATCACGAGGCCAGCGAGCGCTGCCTGAATCGTGCGGTGGGTCATGGGATCCTCCTGCGGGGCGCCGCAGCGGGCCGGTGCCCTGGGGGTGAGTGCGCGCTGGGGCGCAGCGCGCCAACGGGGACAAAGGGCCCCGCCGGGGCCGAGGGCCAGCAGCGGGGATGGAGCGCGGAGCAGGACCGCGGCGCCGCAGAGAGGGTCGCTCTCCGCGGTGGCGAGGCTCCACCCGCCGACGTGGCCGGATAACCCGACGAACGACGCGCGGTGGAGCAAACGGCCCGAGAAGTGACGCGACGCAACACCCGCGCCACAACCAGCCCCGCAACGCCGGCGCCCCATAGTCCCTTACACGCTCCTGACAAGCGCACCGCGCCGAGGCCCGATGGCCCACCTCCTCCCCTCCCCTGCCGCGCCACAGGCCGCCGCCGCCGCCCTTCGCCGGTGGTCGCTGCGCGTGGACCCGACCACCACCGCGGCGACCTCCCCCGATGCTGGCCTGATCAACACCACCCTGCTGGTGGGCGCGCCGCCGGTCGCGGTGCTGCAGTGGGTCAACCCGCTGTTTTCACCCTTGATTCACCTCGACATCGCGCTGCTGCTCGAGCGGCTGCGCGAGGCGGGGATGACCTGCCCGACGCTGCTCCCCGCGGACGACGGCGCGCTGTGGCAAGACGCCGACCACGGCTGCTGGCGGCTGTGGAGCTTCGTGCCGGGAACGACCCTCCACCGTGTGAGCGGGCCGGCAGTGGCCGCCGAGGCCGGCGCGCTGGTCGGCCGTCTCCACGCGGCGACCGACGGCTGGACGCCCCCCCGGCACGCGCCGCTCCGCCACATCCACGACACCCCGGCGCGCATGGCCGAGCTCGAGGCCGCGCTGGCCGGCGCCGAGGGCCACCCCCTCGCCGCCGCCGCCCGGGCGCTGGGGGCCCAGATCCTCGGGGACTGGGCCGCCTGGCAGGGCGCGCTCGACGAGCCCGCGCGCATCGGGCACGGCGACCTCAAGATCAGCAACCTGCGCTTCGACGCGGCCGGCGAAAAGGCTGTTTGTTTGCTCGATCTCGACACCGTGGGTCCGATCACGCTCGGCGCCGAGCTCGGCGACGCCTGGCGAAGCTGGTGCAACCCGCTCGGCGAAGACACCGTCGAAGACATCATCTTCGACATGGACGTCTTCGAGGCGAGCGCGGACGGCTTCCTCTCGACCGGCCCCGACCTCGACCGGCCCGCGCGCGCCGCGCTCGCGCACGCACCGGAGCGGATCGCGCTCGAGCTCGCCGCGCGCTTCTGCCGGGACGCCGTGCTGAATTCCTACTTCCGCGAAGACCGCGCGCGCTTCCCCACGGCCGGGGCGCACAACCTCCACCGCGCCCGGGTCCAGGCCGCCCTCGCCCGGGCCGCCCGCGCAGCCGCGCCCGCCGCGGCCCGCGCGCTCACCGGCGGCTGATCCACCGCGGGCGCCCCCGCTTGCCGCGGCCCGTCTGCGGACCTAGGGCTCCTCACCTTCCACCCGAGGTCCGCATGAGCATCCTCCCCCCCACCGGCCGCCCGGGGGCCTACTTCGAGGCGATGGGCGTCACGCCCGAGGTCCTGCGCCGCGTGATGGACGCCGCGCTCTCCCGTGGGGGTGAGGACTGCGACCTGTACTTCCAACACAGCGCGTCGACCTCGTTCTCGATGAGCGACCGCAAGGTCAACCTCGTCGGCACCCACGTCGATCTCGGCATGGGCGTGCGGGTCGTGGTCGGTGACCAGGTGGGCTACGCCTACAGCGAAGACCTCGACGCGGACGCCCTCTGCGCCGCAGCGCGCGCCGCCGCCGAGATCGCCCAACACAGCCCGGGCCGCCTCGCAGCGCCCCCCATCGCCCGCCCGCGGCCCGACCTCTACCCCGAGCTGCAGCCCTGGAGCGGCGTGGGCATGGACACCCGGGTGCGCCTGCTGCAGGACTGGGAGCAGCGCGCCTTCGCCAAAGACGCCCGCATCCGCCGGGTCGAGGGCAGCCTCGCCGACGGCGCCCGCCTCGTGATGATCGTCCGCCCCGACGGCCGCTTGTTCGAAGACTACCGCCCGATGGCCAGCGCCAGCCTGCGGTGCACCGCGGTCGACGGCGCGGTCCGCGAGTCCGCCGGACACAACCTCGCCGGCCGGGCCGGCTTTGAGATGTTCACCCCCGACGCCACCGAGCGGCTGGTCGACCAAGCGGTCTCGCGCACGCTGTTCTTGCTCGGCGCGGGCAAGCCGCCGGCGGGCGAGATGCCGGTGGTGCTGGCCGCGGGGCCCTCGGCCATCTTGTTGCACGAAGCCATCGGGCACGGGATGGAGGCCGACTTTAACCGCAAGCGCACCAGCATCTATGTCGACAAGATGGGCCAACGCATCGCGAACGCCCACGTCACCATCGTCGACGACGGGACGCTGCCGGGCACCCGAGGCGCGGTGAACGTCGATGATGAGGGCAACCTCGGCCAGCGCACCACGCTCGTTGAGGGCGGGGTGCTGCGCTCGTACCTGCACGACGAGATCAGCGCCAAACACTACGGCGTCGCGCCGACCGGCTCGGGCCGCCGGCAGGACTTCCGCAGCCCGCCGCTGCCCCGGATGCGCGCCACCCTGATGGAGCCGGGGCCCCACAAGGCCGAAGAGATCATCGCGTCGGTCGAGAACGGCATCTACTGCGTCAGCTTCGCCAACGGCCAGGTCAACATCGGCGGCGGCGACTTCTCGTTCTACATGCGCCACGGCTACCTGATCGAGGGCGGGCGCCTGACCCGCCCGATCAAGGACGTGAACATCATCGGCAACGGACCCGAGGCCCTCGCCAACATGGACATGATCGGAGACGACCTCGTGCTCGATGACGGCGGATGGACCTGCGGAAAGGACGGACAGGGCGTGCCGGTGAGCCAGGGGATGCCCACGGTCCGGGTCAAGTCGCTGTCGGTCGGAGGTGTGGGATGAACAGCAAGCCCGAGAACGACCTGCTGGACGTCGCCGAGCGCATCGTGAGCCTGGCGCGCGCGCTGGGCGCCGACGAGATCAGCGCCTCGGTCGGCGCCGGCACCTCGACCGAGCTGAGCCGCCGCGACGGCAAGGTCGAGAAGGCCCAAGAGTCGCGCTCGATGTCGGCCTCGGTCGATCTGATGGTCGATGGCCGATACTCGAGCCACTCGACCAACGATCTGCGGCCCGACAGCTTCCGCCCCTTCCTCGAGCGGGCCATCGCCGCCACCCGCTTCCTCGAGCCCGACCTGCACCGCGCCTTGCCGCCGCGCGAGAGCATGGGCCTCGCCGACGCCGAGCTCGATCTGGACGACCCGGGCCACGCCGCGCTGGGCCCCGACGCCCGCCGCACCTGGGCCGAAGAGCTTGAGGCCGCGACCGTGGCCGCGGCGACCGGGACCGTCCGCTCGATCACCGCCTATGTCTGGGACGGCGCCAGCGAGAGCGTCACCGTGACCTCCAACGGCTTCGTCGAGCGCTCCAGACGGACCAGTTTTGGGCACGGCGCGACCATCTCGCTCGAGGACGCCGACGGCCGCTTGCCCGAGGGCTACGCGGCGGTCAGCGCGAGCCACCGGGCCGACCTCCCGTCGATCCGCGAGGTCGCGGCCGACGTCTCGGCCCGCGCGGCCGGACGCCTGGGCTCCCGCGCCACCGAGAGCGGGCGCTACCCGATGCTGCTCGACCGCCGGGCGGTGGGCCGCGTGCTCGGCGCGATGCTCGGGCCGCTCGGCGCCACCGCCATCTACGAGGGCCGCTCGTGCATGGCCGACAAGCTCGGCGCGCAGATCGCGTCCAGCGCGCTGACCTTGTGGGACGAGCCGCTGATCGTGCGGGGGGCCGGCAGCCGCCTCAGCGACGGCGACGGCCTGCCCAGCCGCCGCCGGGCCATCGTCGTCGATGGCGTGCTGCAGATGTTTTTCATCGACGTCTACAACGCGCGCCGCATGGGGGTCCCGGTCACCACCGGGGGCGCCAGCAACCTCGTCGTCGCACCGGGAGGCGCCAGCCCGCAGGCCTTGGTGGCCGACGCGCCCCGGGCGATCCGGGTCGACGGCTTCCTCGGCGGGAACACCAACGCGACCACCGGCGACTTCTCCTTCGGCATCCACGGGGCGCTGCTCGAGCGGGGCGAGGTGGTGCAGAACCTCTCCGAGATGAACGTCGCCGGCAACATCTTCGAGCTGTTGAGCCACTATGTGGCCGCCGCCGACGACCCGTGGACCTTCAGCGCCTGGCGCTGCCCGAGCTTGCTGTTTGATGCTGTGCAGTTCAGCGGCACCTGACCGCCGCTGGCGGCGGGTGGTCGGCGCGGGCGCGCTCGCGCTGCTGCTGCGTGGGGGCGCGGCCCGGGCCGAGGACCCGCCTGCGCCTGAGACCGCAGCGCCGGCGCCGACCGCGCCGCCCCCCAAGCCCGCCTCCCCTCCGGCCGCGTCGCCAGCCGGGGGAGAGGAGATCGTCGTGTTCGGCGACATCCAGGTGGCCACCGCCCGCAGGAAGCTCGACCGCGAGCTGCGGGCCCTCGGCTACAAGCCCGGAGAGCGCAAAGACGACCGCACGGTCTACCGCCCCGAGAGCAGCTGGAAGCCCTCGGTCATCGTCTATGACGACGGCTTCACGGTCCTGCGCCGGAGCCCGCCGCGTTTTGAGCCGTGGGTGCAGGGCAAGACCCGGCTGGTTTGGTTGTCTTGCATTCCACCATTCACGTTGATGTGCATCAAGGTGAGCGGCTGGCTGGTGACCAACGCGCGCCTCGACCCGCAGAAAGAGCGCGTCGCGACCGCGCTCCAGCCCGAGGTTCGCGGCTGGCGGGAGGCGATCATCGCCCGCAACATGAAGGAGCGGATCAACACCGACCTGCCCACTGCCCTCGACGCGCTGTGGCTGGAGGGCGCGCCGATCGAGCCCGACCGGCCGCCCTTGCCGACCCCGGTCGAGCGCCGCGCTGCGATCCTCCAGTTTTGGGCGGAGCGCGCCTGCACCCCCGAGGGCCAAGCGGTCCGCGATCTGGTCGAGGTCTTCGTGGCGATGGAGGTCCAGCGCAGCGACTGGCCCGCGCCCGCCGCCGAGCTGCGGGCGGCCGAGGCCGCCCAAGCCTGCGGCGACAAGCTGGAGGGACCGGGCCTGAGCGACCTTGACGGCGGGGCACCCGCCCCATAGAGCGCGACCGCGGTGGCCCGGCATGGCCTCCGCGCCGTCGTGTGTGTCGCTTACGCGCCACCACCGCGGATCGCCCCAGCCCCGGGAGCGGCCCAACGGCCCCTCCCTTTTTTGCGCCGCACGCCCACCTCCCGCGGGCTTGCGCCGCGGAGCCACCCATGGACCACATCCAACGCCGCGCAGTGCAGCAGCGCGTCCGCGAGCTGCTGGAGCCAGGGGTGACCGCCGCCGGCTACGACCTCGTCGCGGTCGAGATGACCGGCGACCAAGGCGGCCCGATCCTCCGGCTCACGATCGACCGCACCGGCGGCGTCGACGTCAGCGACTGCGCGCGGGTCACCCGGGCCGTGTCGCCCGAGCTCGACGTGGCCGACCCGGTGCCCGGCGCCTACCGCCTCGAGGTCTCGAGCCCCGGGATCGAGCGGCCGGTCGAGCGGCCCGCCGACTACCGGCGCTTCGTGGGCTACGGCTTCAAGCTGCGGATGATCCCCGGGACCGGCCGCAAGCGCTTCAGCGGGCGCCTCGTCGCGATGGAGGGCGACCTGCTCACCCTCCACGTGGACGGCGTCGAACACAAGATCCCCCTCGCGGACATCGAACGCGCCCACCTCGACCTGACGACGGAGGAGTTCCTCCGCATTGGCGAGCAGGGGCTCCCCGCGGTTGAAGGAGACCAGCCATGATCAGCGATCTCGCCCGTTTGATCGACGTCGTGCACCGCGACAAGAACATCCCCCGGGATGCGCTGGTCGAGGTGATCGAGCAGGCCATGGTCGCCGCCGCGCGCAAGCGCTACGGCATGAACCGGCACATCGAGGCCTCGTACAACGAGGATCTCGGCGAGGTCGAGCTGTTCGAGTTCCGCACGGTGGTCGAAGACATCGAAGACGACGACCGCGAGATCGACCTCGAGACCGCCCGCACCGCCGACCCCGAGTGCCAGCTCGGCGAGTCCCTCGGGCAGATCTTGCACCTCGAGGATCTGGGCCGGATCGCCGCGCAGACCGCCAAGCAGGTCATCATCCAGAAGCTCCGCGATGCCGAGCGCGAGATGACCTTCAACGAGTTCAAGGACCGCAAGGGTGAGCTCATCACTGGCATCGTGCGGCGCTTCGAGAAGGGCAACATCGTGGTCGACCTCGGCCGCGCCGAGGCGCTGCTCAAGAAGCGCGAGCAGGTCCCGACCGAGACCTACCGCCAGGGCGACCGCATCGAGGCCTACGTGCTCGACATCACCCGCGCGTCCAAGGCGCCGCAGGTCGAGCTGTCCCGCACGCACCCTGGCCTCTTGATGAAGCTCTTCGAAAAAGAGGTCCCCGAGATCTACGAGGGCCTCGTGCGCATCGAGCACTGCGCCCGCGAGCCGGGGCACCGCGCCAAGATCGCGGTCACCTCGATGGACCGTGACGTCGATCCGGTGGGCGCCTGCGTGGGCCTCAAGGGCAGCCGTGTCCAGGCCGTCGTGCAAGAGCTGCGCGGCGAGGCCATTGACATCGTGCCCTTCCACCCCGAGCCCGCGCGCTTCGTGGTCTACGCCATCGCTCCTGCCCAGGTCAGCCGCGTCTACATCGACGAGCAGAGCCACAGCATGGAGCTGATCGTCCCCGACGACCAGCTCAGCAAGGCGATCGGCCGCCGCGGCCAGAACGTACGCCTCGCGGCCCAGCTCACCGGCTGGCGCCTCGACATCCACAGCGAGTCGCGGCACGCCGAGCTGGTCGACAACGCCCGCGGTGAGCTGTCCCGCGTGGCCGGCCTGCAGCCCCGCCAGATCGAGGAGCTCATCCGCAGCGGCTACCGCAGCGTGCAGGAGCTGTTCGACGCCGAGGCCTACGATGTCGCCGACATCCTCGGCATCGGCGAGGACGAGGCTGAGGACGTGATCACCGCCGCCGAGAAGGCCCTCGACGAGCTCATCCTCGAGGACTCGGACCGCCGCAAGCGCAAGCTGCACGAGGACGCGCACCGCGCCGAGTACGGCGACCCGCCCGCCGACGACGTCGACGAAGAGCTTCCCGCCGAGGCCTGATCGGCCCCGCGCGCGGGCAGGATCTCCCCCTCGTCCGCGCCACCCCACCGCCGGCCGCCCCACAGGGCGCCGGTCGGAGCCCCCTGGCTCCCGCACGTCCCCCCGGAGCCCGCACCCTGTCCCCCTCCCGCGTCCCCACCCGCTCCTGCGTCGTCAGCCGCCAGCGCCTCCCCGCCGACAGACTCCTGCGGCTCGAGGCGGACGGGGGGGGACAGCTCCGATGGTGCCCCAACGGTCGCGGACGCGGCGCGTGGGTCGTGGCCGGGTCGGCCGAGATCGTCCGCCTGGAGCGCGGCCCGGGCCAGGCGGGGCGCTCGCTGCGCCGCGGCCAGCTCACCGCTGGCCCGCTGCTCGACCAAGCACAGGCCCAGGCCGACGCGGACTGGTGCGCCGCGCTGGAGACCTGTCGGCGCGCCGGCGTGCTCCGCAGCGGCCGCGGCCAGATCGCCGCTCTCCCCGAGAACAGCGCCGGATTCATCATCCTCGCGCAGGGCGCCAGCGCGCTGGCCCTCCCCCGCTGGGCCGCGGCCCTGCCGCAGCTGCCGGTCACTCTCGATCCGGCGGCGCTGGGCGCGCGGATCGGGCGCGGGCCTCGGTCCGTGATCTTCGTCACGCCCTCGTCGCCGTCTGGGCGCCTGCTCGCGTCCTTGCGGCGGCGGCTGGCCCTGGGTTACACTCCCCGGCCATCAAAAGATGGGACGGTGGGCGGCACTTCGCACAGCGCCTCGTCCGGCGGTGGGGGCAGCTCAGGCTCCGGCTCATCCCGGCGCGGGGCTGCCCCGCCTCGGAAACCCCGCGACGCGGGGCAGCTCCGCCGAAGCGGACCCCCTTCGGCCGCGGTCTCGTCTCCCAACGAGCCGTCGTCCACCTCGTGAACCGTCTCCGTTGCCCTCGGGCAACCCGTGATCGACGTCGGGAGGCCTCTCCCCCGGCAGAAAACAAAGGGCCTGCATGTCCACCAAGGATCTGATCGAGCGCGTCACCAGCAAGGAAGGCCTCCCGAGGACCTCGGCTCGCACGTCCTCGCCGCCTTCGTCCACCGGTGCGCCCGCCAATCCGCGGCAGACGCAGGCCACCCCGCCCGCCGGCGCCTCCAACGAGATTCGCAAGGCTGGCGTGATCCGGCGCCCGGCCACCGCCGCGCCGCCTCCGCCGCCGCCGCCGGTCGAGGCCGCCCGGCCCCGCACGGTCCGCCGCCCCGGCCCTGGCGGTGACGTCGTCGACGCCCGCCCGACCGCCCGAGGCGAGATCCAGCGCCCCGTCGAGCCCGCGGTCGTCGCCCGCAGCGAGGCGCCCGCGCCCGCTCCGGTCGAGGCCCGTCCGGCCGAGGTCGCGCCGGTCGACGCCGCCCCGCGCGCCGAGGCCCCGCCCGTGGCCGCAGCGCCGACGGCACCAAAGCCGGCTGCCGCTGAGGCTGCGCCGGTCGCCCCGGTCCCGTCTGCCACGCCGTCGGTCCAGCCGGCGCCCGTCGCGGAGGCGGCCAAGCCTGTCGAGGCGGCCAAGCCTGCCGAGGCAGCGAAGCCTGTCGAAGCCCCCAAGGCCGTTGTCGAGGCGCCGAAGGCCGCCGAGGCCCCCCGCGCAGCGGCGCCGGTCGAGGCCCCCCGGCCCAACCTGGGCGCGATCCCCCGCGCTGGTGGCCGCGCCGAAGAGCCCGCACGTCCGGCCGAGCCCCCCCGCGCTGCGCCGACCGCTGCCAGCGTGATCGCCAGCGGCCTGCCCCGCGCCGAGGCCATGGGCCGGCCCCGGCGGGTCGAGGTCGATCCGGTCACCGGCCAGGCCCAGGGCCCCGGCCAGTACTTCCCCGGCTTGGGCTCTGCCGTCGTTCGGCCGCCGCCCGGCTACGATCCGAACGACCCGATGGGCAACAAGCGGCGGGCGCAAGCCGCCGCCCAGGCGAGCACCCAGGTGCGCCCCGCTCCGCGCCCGTCTGGCCCCCCGCCGGCCGGCGTCGGCCCCGCCGGCCCCTCCGCGCCCCGCTGGGATGACCGCCGGGACGGCGGCGCTCCTCCGCCGCCGGACAGCGACGGCCCCCGCCGCAAGGGCAAGGGCAAGCGCACTGGTGGTGACGACGCCCGTCGCCGTGGTGGCGCGGTTGAGTTCGGCGTCGATCCGATGGGTCCTGGCGCCCGACGCCGCCGGCCGAAGGGCAAGGTGGTCGCCAACCGCCCCTCGCCCCAGGCCAAGGCCATCAAGCGCCGGGTCGAGGTCTCCGAGAACATCACCGTCAGCCAGCTCGCCCACGCGATGAGCGTCAAGGGCTCCGAGGTGATCCGCCTGCTCATGAAGATGGGCCAGATGGTCACGGTGAACGACACGCTGGACTACGACACCGCCACCATCGTGGCGTCGGAGTTCGAGTTCGAGGTGGTCAACGCGTCCTTCCAAGAGGACAAGTTGATGATCGACGTGCAGGACTCGGATGACGACATGGTCATCCGCCCGCCAGTCGTCACCATCATGGGCCACGTCGACCACGGCAAGACCACGCTGCTCGACAGCATCCGCCGCGCGAATGTGGCGGCCGGCGAGGCTGGCGGCATCACGCAGCACATCTCGTCCTACCAGGTCGAGAAGGAAGGTCAGCTCATCACCTTCATCGACACGCCCGGTCACGCGGCCTTCACCGCCATGCGCGCCCGCGGCGCCCAGGTGACCGACATCGTGGTGCTGGTGGTGGCGGCCGACGACGGCGTGATGCCCCAGACCATCGAGGTCGTGAACCACGCGAAGGCGGCCGAGGTCGACATCATCGTCGCGGTCAACAAGTGCGACCGGGCCGACGCCCGCCCCGAGCGCGTCCGCACCCAGCTGATGGAGCACGGGCTCGTCCCCGAAGAGTATGGCGGCGACGTCATGTTCGTGAACGTGTCCGCCAGCAAGGGAGACGGGATCGACGCGCTCCTCGAGGCCATCCTGCTGACCTCCGAGGTGCAAGAGTACAGCGCCAACCCCGAGCGGCACGCCGAGGGCACCGTCATCGAGGCCCGCCTCGAGCGCGGCAAGGGCCCCGTGGCGATCGTGCTGGTCCAGCAGGGCACCCTGCGCCGCGGCGACCACTTCGTGGTCGGCACGACCTACGGCCGCGTCCGCGCCCTGACCGACTGCAACGGCAAGCCCCTCAAAGAGGCCGGCCCGTCGACCCCCGTCGAGATCATGGGCCTGGAGGACGTCCCCGGCGCCGGCGACAACCTCACCGTGGTCGGCTCGGACAAGGACGCCAAGACGCTCGCCGAGCACCGCGCCGAGGCGGCCCGCCTCAAGAACATGGGCGGCGGCATGCGCATGACCCTCGAGGACCTGATGCGGAAGGGCAGCGAGGGCCAGAAGCTCACGCTGAACCTGATCATCCGGGCGGACGTCGGAGGCTCGCTCGAGGCCCTCCGCGGCTCCCTCGAGGCCATCAACGTGCCCGGCACCGAGGTCCGCGTGCTGCACAGCGGCGTCGGCGCGGTCACCGAGAGCGACATCACGCTCGCCCGGACCGACCAGGCCGTGGTCATCGCCTTCAACGTGCGGCCGGACGCCAACGCCCGGCGCGCGATGGACAGCTTCGGCGTCGAAGTGCGGCCCTACCGCATCATCTACGAGGCCATCGAAGACGTCGAGCGCGGCCTCAAGGGCCTCCTCGCCCCGACCATCAAAGAGACGGTGCAGGGCTCGGCAGAGATCCGCCAGACCTTCAACGTCCCCAAGATCGGGACCATCGCCGGCTGCTTCGTGCTCGACGGCAAGATGGCCCGGAGCCACACCATTCGCCTGCTGCGCGACAGCAAGGTCATCTGGGAAGGGCGCCTGGGCTCGCTCAAGCGGTTCAAGGACGACGTGCGCGAGGTCCTGGGCGGCTACGAGTGCGGTATGTCGCTCGACGGCTTCAACGACATCAAGGTCGGTGACGTGATCGAGGCCTACACGAAGGAAGAAGTCAAGGCCATCTGAGGCCCTGCGCCGCGCCCCGCGGCGCAGCTCCCCCGCCCCCAGCGACCGCGCGCCGCCGGGGGCTGGTTGTCTCCCCACCGCGCGCCCCCACTGAATGCCCCTGCCCTTCGCGTCCCCTGAGCGCTCCGGCGACTGGTTCCTCCCTGCCCCTGACGAGGCGGTGTGGGTCGGCGTCTTGCGCGTCGAGCTGCACATCCCCGGCGCCCGGTCCCTCAAGGATCGCCGCATGGGGGTCGCCCATGTCCGCGACCGTGTCCGCGCCCGTCATGGCTTCGCCGTCGCCGAGGTCGGGCACAAAGAGAACCACCAGCGCGCGGTCTTGGCCATCTCCAGCGTCAGCGGCGAGCCGACGCCGCTGCGCTCCGCCCTCGACCAGCTCGCCGGCGAGATCGAGAGCTGGGGCAAGGTCCTCGTCGCCAACCGTCAGGTCGAGCTGTGGCGGGCGCTGAGCGACCCGGGGCTGCCGGGCGCCCGTGGGGACGACCGCCCCGGCCCGGGATAGGAGCGCCCGATGACCGACCTTGCCCGACCGACCCATGACGGCGAGCTCCGGATGACGAGGAGCCACCTCCTCGCGATCGCCCTGATGGGCGTCGCCATCGGCTTCTTGGCATTTTTCATCGGCTTGAAGGTCGGTCGGGGCCAAGCGCAGCCCGCGGCGGGGCCGGTGGTCGAGGGGTTCACCCCCGACCCGTCGACCGAACTGGCCTTAGAGGCCCTTTTTCGCGAAGTCGAGGCCGTGAGCATGGCCACGCCGCCGGTGGTCGACGCCGCCGAAGGGGGCGGCGACGAGCTGGTCTTCCCGGATGCGCTGACCCACGCGGGCGTGCCCGCGGTCAACGCCGACGGGGAGAAGGTCGAGGCCGCGACCCAGGCCGGCGCCACGCCCGGCTACGCGCCGCCCCGCCCCGCGGGAGAGGTCGAGCCGCCCACCACCGGCTGGTCGATCCAGGTCGGGGCCTACCCCGAGGCAGGCGAGGCGGATCGCCAGGTCGCCGCGCTCGCCGCGCTCGGGTACCTCTCCTACCGAAGTGACGCGCTGGCCGACGGAAAGAACCTGTACCGCGTGCGGGTGGGCGGCTTTCCCAGCCAGGTCGAGGCCGAGCAGGCCCGGGCCAAGCTCGCGGCCCGCATCGACGGCGCCGAGCTGACCCTGCAGGCCACCCCTTGACCGCCCCGCCGCGCATCGTCCCCAAGCCGTGGGGCCACGAAGAGCTGTGGGCCGCTGGTCCCGGATATGTCGGAAAAATCCTCCTCATCTGGGCGGGACACCGACTTTCCTTGCAGCACCATGAGCGCAAGGTCGAGACGCTCCGCGTGCTTCGCGGAGAGGTTGCCTGCACCGTCGGCCCGTCGGTCGACGCGCTGGCAGAGCGCGTGCTGGGGCCCGGCGACGTGCTGCACCTCCCCGCTGGGTGGGTCCACCGGCTGCGCGCGATCACCGAGGTCGAGATCGTAGAGGTCTCCACCCCCGAGCTTGACGATGTGGTGCGCCACGCCGACGACTACGGCCGCTTGTGAGCCTCCCCCTTGACAGCGTGGGCGGGCGGCTGCGATGGTCGCCCCCGGAGCCGAGATGAACGCGACCGCCTTTCGAACTGCGCTGCTGACCGTGGCCCTCCTCGCCGGGGCGGCTGACGCGCGCGCCCAGAGCCTGCCGACCGACATGGGCGACGGTGTCTCCTTCGGCAGCCTCGGCGCCGACTACGGGCCGCCGGACTACTACACCGTGCAGCCCGGCGACACGTTGTGGGAGATCTCGAACCGCTTCCTCGGCAACCCGTTCTACTGGCCGCGGCTGTGGTCGATCAACGAGTACATCACCAACCCGCACTGGATCTACCCGGGCAACCGCGTGGTCTTCCGGCTCGGCTCGGTGGTCGAGCCGCCCCACATCGACCTCGACGGGGTGCGGACCGATGGCGCGACCGTCGACCCGGTCGACATCGTCACGGCCGAGGCGGCCTGCGGCCCGAACATCCGCTTCACAGACACGCGAGAGGCCCGCACCTACGTCGCCAACGGCTTCTTGGCGGATCGCAGCGACGTGGACGTCTACGGCTCGGTGGCCAAAGCCCGCCCGCTCGGCACCCAGCTCGCCACGCGCGACCTGCTGTACCTCGAGGTCAACGACCCTGAGGCCTACTCCTGCGGCGACGTGGTCAGCGTGTTCCGCCAGACCCGGAAGCGGGTGCGGCACCCCACCGAGCGCGGCGCGCGCTACGGCGACCTGTACGAGGTGGTCGCCGAGGCGACCGTCGTGCACCGCCACGGCGACTACCTCACCGCGGTGGTCCGCAGGTCTTGGTCCGAGGCGCAGCGCGGTGACCTGGTCGGTCCGCAGGTGCCCGTGAACGTGCAGGTCGAGGTGGGTCCGCCGCGGGGGGAGCTTGAGGGCACCATCGTCGAGCGCGTGCACACCGAGATGTACCTCATGGGCAGCGGCGAGACGGTCTTCGTCGACCGCGGCCGCGCCGACGGCGTGCGGGTCGGGAACAGCTTCTGGGTGGTCGAGCAGCGGGACGAGGCCTTCGACACCAAAGCCGAGGACGAGGACCTCCCCTGGTCGGTGGTCGGGCGCTTGGTGGTCGTGCGGGTCGACGAGTACAGCTCGACCGCCGTGGTCACCGACGCGGACCGGGCCCTCGCGGTCGGCATGCGGGTCCGGCAGAAGGTCGAGTGAGCGCGGCGGGCTGGCGCACTTGACACCGCCCAGGCGTTCAGGTTACTGAACGGGTGCCAACCGCCGCGGTCACGCTGACCGCTCATGCACCCTCCCCTCAGCCCCTTCTGGTCCGGCGCCGCTCAGCTCAGCGGGCGCATTGACCTTGTCTCGTACGTCGGCCGCGTGGACGTGGTGCCGACGCTCGCACAGCGGTCCATGTCCGAGCTGTGCACGCTCGGCGTGCCCCCGGCCCAGGCCTGGGCGCTGATGAGCACGCCCAGCGTCAACGAGCCCGGGCCGCACCTGCTGCTCGGCGACCCGGCCTACCCGAGCGACCTCGCGCTCCTCCCCTACGCTCCGCCGGTGCTGTTCTTGTGGGGCGAGCCGGCCCTGCTGCGGCGGCCAGGCCTCGCCGTGGTCGGGGCGCGCCGCTGCACAGAGCAGGGCCGTCGCTTCGCCGCCCAGCTCGCCCGGGCGGTGTGCGGCGCCGGGGGCACCGTCATCAGCGGCCTCGCCTGGGGCATCGACGAGGCGGCCCACGACGCGAGCTTGAGCTGCACCATCGCCGTGCTCGGCCAGGGCTTCCGCACCCTGGCCGGGCGCTCGGCGGCCCTCGCGGACCGGATCGTCGCCGCCGGCGGCCTGCTGGTCAGCGAGTTCGCGCCCGACAGCGAGGCCGCCCGCCACACGTTCCCGCAGCGCAACCGCGTCATCGCCGGCCTCGCGCGCGCGACCGCGGTCATCGAGGCCGCAGAGCGCAGCGGCGCCCTGATCACCGCCCGGCTGGCCAGCGAGTACGGCCGGGACGTGCTCGCCGTCCCGGGCCACCCCTCCACGCCCACGGCACAAGGCTGCCTCGACCTGATCGCCACCGGTGCGGGCCTCTTGCGCCGGGTCGAGGACGGCCTGGCCGCCGCCGGCCTGCCGACGGGCCCGCGGGTGGCGACTGCCGACCCCTTGCTCGCCCTCCTCGACGACACCCCGAGCTTCGACTTGCTGCTCGAGCGGCTCGACGAGGCCCCGCACCTGCTCACCCGGCGCCTCGCCGAGCTCGAGCTGCAGGGCGTCGTGCGCCGCATCCCTGGCGACCGCTTCGCCCGGGGCGGCGCATGACGCCGCCAGCCGCTGGGGCGGGCCGCGCCGCCCCACGCCCAGGGTCCGGCGCCGCCCACCGCGGCGGACCGCCCCGCCCAGGGCCCGTGGGCCCATCGCGGCCGCCCCCGGCTGGGGCTCGAGCGCTGCAGCTGCCGCCGCCGCCACGCATGGCGACGGGCATCGCCCGCACGCGCGGTGCACCGGCGCGGCAAGGGCGCGCAGAGAGCGGGCTGTGCCACCCCACCCTGCGCTCGGGCCCTGGGGGCGCTATGCCTGCGGCTGCCCCGCGATCAGGGGCCCAGCCTCGAGGTCCACGCCATGCGATCCACTGCCAGCCCCGACCGCCTCGTCGATCTCGACCCCGCGGCCAGCACCCTGCTGGACATCCTGGTCGAGGCGGGGCACCTCGACGACCCGATGCTCGATCAGGTCAACGACCTGCTGCTCGACCAGCAGCCGCATGGCGGCGTGATCGACCTGCAGGCGATGCGGCGGGTCGTCGCGAGCGTCCTCTTCGATCACGAGGAGCGGCTGGATCCCGAGCTCAAGCGCATCCTCGAAGCCGAGTGGGGTTTGTTGTTCGGCTGATCGCCCCTCCGCAGCGCCCAGCGCCGCGGTCGGGCGCCGCCTGGATCATCGCTGCCCCTTCGTTCGTCCACGCAGCCGGTGCCTCCGGACCAACACGGGGCACAGCGGGCGCGGGGCGTCCCCTCGCTCCCGCCGCGGCGCGGTCTCGCCGCCGCCCCCCGGGGCCGGCGGTGGCCACGAGCGGCGCGCATCGCAGCGACGCGGACGGGGCCCAGCCCCGCGTCCCCGCCCGGGGCTCCGCTGTTCGCTCCAGCGTCTGCCCCCGCTGGGCGACCGCCGCCGACCGCGGCCCCCCCGGCGCAGAGACGGCCGCGCACCACCTCTCCGGCGGCGCAGGGTCTTCACTCGGCGCTCCGCGCGCGCTCCG
Organism: Pseudomonadota bacterium; assembly: GCA_046051725.1. Lineage (GTDB taxonomy): Bacteria > Myxococcota_A > UBA796 > UBA796 > UBA2385 > JAEUKK01. The sequence goes on from JBJONS010000729.1 coordinate 29,959, forward strand.
CAGTCCCGCCACGGCGGGCCGCGCGACCTCAGCCCTCGCCGCCGCCGTCTTT
>JBJONS010000730.1:0-10797 GCA_046051725.1 Pseudomonadota bacterium
CCGCGGCCCCGGCCGACCTGATGGGCGGCGCGGTGGCCAGCGTCGCCAAGATGGCGCACCTGCCGATCATGGCGGCGATGATGGCCCCCGGGGCGCCGCGGATGGGCCCGCCGCGCGCCGCGGCCCCCGCGCCGAGCCGGGCCCGCTCCGCCGCCCCGCCGCCGCCCGCCTCGATGGAGAGGATGGACCTGCTCGACCTCGAGCTGACCGGCAGCGCCGCCCCGATGGCCGACCACGTCGAGGACGAGGCCCGTGTCGAGGCCGAAGAGGCCGAGGCCCCGGCCGAGGCCGCCCCCGCCGCCGGCCTGTTCGCCACGCTTAGCCGCGGGATCGCCGCGCTCGGCGAGAGCGCCAAGGCCGCGGTGGGGCCCCGGGCGGCCAAGAAGGTGAAGCACGGCGCGCCGGCCCGCGAAGAGGCGGCGGCGCCGGCCCCGGCGGCCGACCACGGCGGGGCGGGCCGCGAGCAGCAGCTCGTCGCGGCGCAGGCCCCCGACGGCAGCTTCGCCGGCGGGGTGGGCCCGACGGTGGCCGCGGTGATGCAGCTGCTCGCCCGGGGGCACAGCCGCCAGCTCGGCCTGCGCCAGCGCACCGTGCGCAAGGCGGTCGACTGGCTGCGCGCCACCGCCCCGACCGACGCGCGGGTGATCGCGCTGATCGCCCTACTGGACGCTGCAGAGGCGGCGGGCGCCCCGCCGGCCGAGGGCTGGGTCGCGCTGCGGGCCCTGCTCGGGGCCGACGGCGCCGCGCTGCCCGCCCAGCCCTAAGGGGGCGCCCGCAGGGGGGCGCCTGCGCGGCACCCGCGCTCAGGTGACCCCCGGGGGCTTTAGCCCAACTGGGCCAGATCCGTCAGGGGAAGTGTCCCCCGAACCGGAGCGCCCATGAAAGCCCAGCCCCACGCACTGCTCTTCGCCGTTGTCGCCACCTTCTCTGCGCCGGCGGCCGCGGCCCCCCTCAACCCATGGCAGGCGCCGATGGGCCGCAACCAGGTCAGCCTCTCTCCGATGGTGGTCAGCGACGGGGCGGCGGCCGAGGGGGCCTTCTCGGCCAGCGTCGGGGCCGGCGGGGGCTTCGACCTGAACCTGACCGCGGCCTCGCCGATCGCCGCGGGGGCGCCGGGCGCCGAGCTCGAGGTGATGCCCCGCTGGTTCCCGGTCGACGCGGTGGGCGTGGCGGTGCGCGCCGGCGCGGGGGCGACCGGGGGCCTGAGCTACGTGGTGCCCGAGCTGCACGCGGTCCTCGACCGGGACATCTTCGACCTGACCCTCAACGCCGGGGCCGACGTGGGGGCCGCCGGCAGCGCGCCGGGTTTTGTGGGCATCCTGGCGCCCGAGGTGTGGATCACCTCTCGGATCAGCGCCTTCGTCGAGCTCGACGGCACGGTGAGCGGCGGGGTCGCCACCGGCGACCTGCTGCCCGGCCTCTCGGCGAACATCGACCCTGACGGCGTCCACGGCGTGTGCGCGGCCATCGGCCTGCCGCTGGGACCGGACGCAGGGCCCGCCTATGGCGCGTTCTGGTACGCCCTGACCTTCGACGCGCCCCAGCGCGGTCCGCGGGCGCTCGCCCGGGCTGCGCGGGGTGGGCCGCCGGTGGCGATGGCCCCGCGGCCGACGACGACGGGGCTCGAGAACCCCTAAGATCGACGGGCGGGGGGCTCCGCCCCCCGCAACGCCCCCCGCGAGAGGCCCGCTGACGGACGGGGTCCGCGGCCCGCCGGGCCGGGCCCCGGGCCAGCCCCCTCCGGTGGGCTCCGCGCGGCTCCGACGGTCTGGACCAGCGGGTCTGGAGATGCCCGCGCGGGCCCTGCCCGACGGCCCCGATGCTCCCCGTGTCCGATAAGCAGACACGCGGCCGCCGTCGGCCTCCCCCCCCTTCGTGAGGCGCGCATGTACGGGCTCATCAACCGGTCGATCGAGGGCCTCATCACCGCCCGCTACGGGGCCGACCGTTGGCGGGCCGTGCGGGCCCGGGCCGGACTCGCCGACGAGCCCTTCGTGTCGATGCGCAGCTACGACGACAGCGTGACCTACGCGCTGGTCGGCGCGGCGAGCGCCGAGCTCGAGGTGCCGGCCGAGGCCCTGCTCGAGGCCTTCGGCCAGTACTGGACCGTGAACGTGGCCCACGCGTCCTACGGCGACATGCTGCAGCACTATGGCGCGACCCTGCCCGAGTTCATCGGCAACCTCGACGCGATGCACGCCCAGGTGGCGGCGGCGATGCCCGCGCTGGTCCCGCCCTCCTTCCGGGTGACCGAGCGCGACGGTGGCGTGCTGGTCGTCGAGTACCGCTCGTCGCGCGCGGGGCTGGCCCCGATGGTCGTCGGCCTGCTGCAGGGCCTGTGCGTGGTCTTCAAGACCAGCCACACGGTGCAGCTTGTCCGCGCGCGCACCGCTGCAGACGAGCCCGACGTGTTCGAGCTGCACCCCTCCGCCTGAGCCCGCCGGCCCGCTGACCCTCCTCCCCCCGAGCTCCCGCATGTCTGCCGCGCCGCCTGAGCCGGGCCTCTCCGCCGACGAGCTGCTGCGGCTCAGCCCGATCTGGGTCGGGCTCGACGCGGCGCTGTGCGTGCAGGCGCGCAGCCCCGCGGCCGACCTCCTCCTCGGCGCCCCCGCCCCGGGAACAGCCCTGAACACGTCGCTCTCGCTGCGCCGCCCCGCGGGCGCCGAGACCGCGGCCCGGCTGTGCGCCGACCGCGGCGCGGTGCTGGCCCTGCACCGCGAGACGGGGCTCCCGCTGCAGGGGCTGGCGCTCGCCCGGGGCGACGGCGCGCTGCTGCTGCTCGCGCCGGTGGCCGACTCCTCCGCCGCCCTGCGGGCCGCCGGCCTCCAGGCCCGCGACCTCGGCGCGCTCGACACGACCAGCTCCCACCTGATGCGCGACCAGCTGCTGCGGACCACCTTGGCCGACGCCGAGCAGCTCGCCGCGGCCCTGCGCGGCCGCAACGCCGAGCTCGACGCGCTGCGGACCCTCGCCGAGCAGGCCCAGTCGGCCGCCGAGCGCCTCGCCGCCGCGCGCGCCGACTTCCTCGCGACCATGAGCCACGAGCTCCGCACGCCCCTCAACGGCGTGATCGGGACGATCGAGCTGCTGGGCGCCCAGCCCCTCGCGCCGCCGGCCGACCACCTGCACGCGGTCCTGCGCCGCTCGGCGGGGCGCCTGCGCGTCATCGTCGACGAGGTGCTCGATCTGGCGCGGCTCGAGGCCGGGCGCCTGCAGCTGCGGGTCGAGCCCTTCCCGCTCGACGGGATGCTGGCCGAGCTGCGCGACGACTTCGCCGCCGCCGCCGCCGTCAAGGGCGTCGCGCTCCGCTTGGCGAGCCCGCCGGCGCGCATGGGCTGGCGGCAGGGCGACGCCGGTCGGCTGCAGCAGATCGTCTCGAACCTGCTGGGCAACGCGGTGAAGTTTACGTCCCACGGCTCCATCTCGTTGCGCTTCGGGCCCGATCCCGGCGCGCCCGAGGGGGTCGAGATCTGCGTCGACGACACCGGACCCGGGGTCGCGATCACCGACCGCGAGGCCATCTTCGACCCCTTCCGCCAGCTCGACGGGCCCGAGAAGGCCAAGGGCACCGGGCTCGGCCTCGCGATCTGCCGCCGCCTCGCCGACGCGATGGGCGGCACGCTGCGCTGCGAGGCCGCGCCCACGGGCGGCGCCCGCTTCCGTCTGCGGCTGCCCCTGCCGGCGACCCAGGCCCCGGGGCAGCCCGCGCTGCCGCCGGCGGCGCCGGTCCGGCTCGCCGGGATCCGCGTCCTGCTGGCCGAAGACAACGAGGTCAACCAGTTCGTCCAGACCCAGCTGCTCGAGGCGCTGGGGGCGACCGTGCGCGTGGTCGGCGACGGCGCGGCGGCGATGCAAAGCTGGGACCCCGACCAGTTCGACGTGCTGCTGATGGACGTGCACATGCCGGTCATGGACGGCCTCGAGGCGACCGCCCACCTGCGGGCGGGCCCGCGGGGCGACGAGGCGGTGGTGGTCGGCCTCACCGCCGCGGTGCTGCCCGAGGACCTCGCCGCCTGCACCCGCGCCGGGATGGTCGGGGTGGTGGCCAAGCCGATGACGATGGCCAGCCTCGCGGCGGGGATCCGCGCCGCGCTGGACGCGCAGGGGCGCTGAGCCCGCGGCCTTCAGCCGCCCAGCGCCCAGAGCAGCGTCGCTTCGGTGTCGAGGCGCTGGGTGGCGCCATAGACGACGCCGTCCGCGGCGGCCAGGGCGCTGACCGCGCAGCCCTCGCCGGGCAGGGCCGCGAGGCGCGCGACCGCGCCGCCCGGGGCCACCCGCCACAGGGCCGCGCCGTCGCTGAGCAGCAGGCCCTCGGTGGTCTGCCAGCCGAGGCCCGCTGCGCCGACCTGGGGGCCGATCTCATCGGCGGGCCCGCCGCCCAGCGGCTGGGCAAAGAGGCCCCGCCGGGCGCCCGGCTGGGCTTCGCCGACGTAGATCACCCCGACCTCGCTGACGCCGAGCAGGGCCCCGACCGGCGGATCGGCGTCGAGCGCCTGCTCCACGCCGTCGACGAAGCGAAAGAGGCCCGGATCGAAGTCCGCCGCGCCGCCGCCCTGGGTGATCAACGAGCCATCGGGCGCGCGCAGCCAGCGGGCCGCCGCGCCCCGGGGCTGGGCCGGCAGGGCCACCCCGGTCTCGGCCGCGCCGATCTCGGCGACCACGACCGTGACCGTCCCGGCGTTGTAGTCGGCCTCGGTCCCCCAGAGCCGATCGCTCGCCGGATCGAAGGCGAAGAGCTCGGCGTAGCCGAAGGGCACCTCGATCACCCGCGCGCCGCCGCCCGTGTCGGGGTAGCGCCACCAGTCGAGGCCCTCGCGCACCAGCACGCTGCTCTCGTCGCGCAGCAGCTCGAGCGCGGTCGCGGCGCCGTCGCCCGCCCGCTGCAGCGCGGACGGGGCGCCGCCCTCGATCGGCAGGGTGTAGACCGCCGCGCCGGTGGTGTAGACCAGGGCGCCCCCCTGCACCACGAGGCCGCTGACGCGCACCTGCACCCCGAGGCCGGTGTCGGTGTAGGGGATCCAGTCGCTGAGGGCCGCCGCGCCGGTCGGCGGGCCACACACCTCGATCCCAGCGCCGGTGTCGGCCTTTTCATCACCACCCGCGCAGCCGACGCCCCCGCCGACCACCCCGAGCAGCGCCCCGATCTGCACAAGCCGCATCCCCCGCCCTCCACCCCGCGCCGCGGGGGCCGGTCGATACCCCGCCCCGCCGCGCCCCACCAGTGAGGGCTGACACCGGGTGTCATCATCTTGCGCGCGCCTGACGGCGCCCGCCACCGGCCGGCGGCCCCAGGAGAGGCCGCTAAGGCGCGGCGGGGCGGGTCCAGGGGATGCGGCTGGTCCCGGCGGTGTCGGGCTGGCAGACCGCGCAGAAAAAGGCGTCGTGGCCGTTGACCCCGCAGACGCGGATCGGCGCGCCGCAGCGGGTGCAGGGCGCGCCCTTGCGGTTGCGGACCACGAGGAAGTCGCGCAGCTTGGCGTCGAGCGGCGGCTGGCGGCGGGCCACCTCGTCGCGGGCCCCGGCCAGCGTGCTGACGATGCCGGCGTGCAAGGCGCCGACCTCTGCGGCGCTCAGCGAATTGCAGCGGCGCTTGGGGTGCAGGCCGGCGGCGAACAGCGCCTCGTCGGCGTAGGCGTTGCCGAGCGCGTCCAGCGCCGCCTTGTCGAGCAGCAGGTTCTTCACCTGGTCGCGGCGCTTGGCGCAGAGCGCGGCCAGCGCGGCGGGGGTGAAGTCGGGGCCGAGCACGTCGACCCCGACCTGGGCGAGGCCGGGGATCTGCGCCTCTTGCGCGGCGGCGGCGATGTAGACCTTGCCCATGCGCTCGTCGTCGCGGTAGCGCAGCAGCCCCACGCCCCCGACCTGCAGCTCGACGCAGCAGTCGCGGGTGCGGCGGGCGCCCGGCGCCTGCGCCGAGAAGCGGCCGGCCAGCATCGGGTGCACGGCCAGCAGGGTGCAGGCCGCGGGGCCGTCGAGGTCAAAAAGCAGGACGTGGGCCCGGCGGCGCACCGCCCGCACCCGCTGGCCGACCAGGGCGGCGCTGGTGGCGCCCTCGACCATGTGGCGCACCACCACCGGATCGTGGACCTCGACCCCCTCGATCTGCGCGCCCACCAGCAGCGCCTCGAGCAGGCCGCGCTGGTGGTCGAGCTCTGGGCGCTCTGGCACGCTCCCTCCCCGCGCCGGGCTCCGGCGGCGGACCGGCCCTATCCAGCCCAGGGGCGGCCTTCACCCGGGGATCTGGTTGATGTCCCCGACCTCGTCGCGCCGCCCCTCCGCCGCCCAGGCCAGCAGGGCCCCCAGGTCGCCGAAGAGCTGGGCCCCCGCCGGGGTCCACTCCCCCCGCTCGGCGAGGATCTGCATGCCGTGGGCGTCGCTCTGGAGCACCTGGGCCCGCCGCCGGGCAAAGCCCGGGCCCTGGGCCGCCGGGTGGCCACGGTCGGCCAAGCCCCGGTGCATCGCCGCCACCGGGATGAAGGCGTGAACCGCGAGCAGCACGCCAATCAAGGGACGCAGGTCGGGGCGCACCGGCGAGGGGGTCCAGGCGCTGCGGCCGTTGCGCAGGGCGGGGTCGAGCAGCAGCAGCCGGTTGAGGCGCCCGTGCTGGGCCTCGTGCACGATCGCCTCGGCCAGGGTCAGCGGGTCGGGGTGCAGGCTCAGGTAGGCCTGGCTGGGCAGCTCGCGGTAGCTGGCCGAGAGGTGGCGCTCGGGCTCAAAGCCGACCGGCAGCAGGTGCGCGAGGCCCTGGCCGGGCCCCTGCAGCCACCCGGGCAGGCCCGCGTCGATGATGCCGAGCGCCTCGTCGAGGGCCGCCGCCCAGACCTCAGGCGCGCGGCCGTCGAGGCGCAGCGCGTTGCCGTCCTTCTCGGGGTGATCCTCGTGCATGGCCACCGGGTTGCGGTCGATGAGGCCCAGCGCGAGCCCCGGGCGGATCGGGTGGGCCGAGGCCCGGCGCGCGCCCGGCGCCGCGGCCAGCGGCACGATCTGGCCGTCGAGCTCGACGCTGATCCCCGCCCGGTCGGCCGAGACCGCGGTGAACGGGCGGGGCGGCCGCAGCAGATCACCGTCGGGCAGCAGCAGCTCGTCGACCTCGCCCTCCCAGAGCAGGGCCTCGTCGACCGCGCCGGCCAGGGCCGCGAGCAGGGTCGGGGCCAGCGCGGCCCACAGGGCGCCGGGCTCGCCCACGCCGGCGTCGAGGCAGAGCGCGGGGCCCTCGAGCGCGGGGCGCTGCAGGGCGGCGAGCAGCGGAGCGGGCCGGGCGGCGGCGATCAGGCGGAGCTGGGCCTGCAGGGCGGCGAGGCTGCGGCGGCTGCGCGGGGGGAGGGCGCCGGGCGGGCCCTGGAGGAGGCCCCGCAGCGCGAGCAGGCGCACGCGGCTGTGGAGCTTGCGCTCGCGGGGCTCGAGCGCGGCCCCGCTCAGCAGCAGATAGCCGTGCGGCGGGGCGCTCCTCGCGTCCGCGGCGGCGGCGTCGGGGACGGGCTCGAGAACGGGGGTCATCGGACCTCGGGCGCGGGCGGGCGGCGGTCCGCGCGGGGGCGATCCTGCCGCGCCGCGGGGCCGCGCGCCCCCCCAGCAGCGCTCCGAAAGAAAAATCCCCACACAGGGTCAACCTCGGGCCCGGCAGATCCGAACCTTGTGGTGCGGGACGGAACCCGCGAAGCAACACAGAGGAAGGGGTCCACAATGAACATGATCAAGCGCTTCATCAAGGACGAGTCCGGTGCCACCGCCATCGAGTACGGCCTCATCGCCGGCCTCGTCGCCGTCGCGGTCATCGCCGCGCTGACCGCCCTGGGCGGCTCGCTCAACAACCTGTTCTCCGACATCTCCGACACCGTCGCCGCCTCCTCGAGCTGAGCGGTCGGTCCGGGCCAAAACGCCCGCGCCGCGCCCCTCCTCTGCTGGGCCCCGCCGCCGCGAAGCGGTGGGTGTCCAGGGGCTCTCGGGGTCCACGACCCGCGCAAACGCGCGCCTACCCGCCCCTCTGGCCTCGGCCGGGAGGGCGGGTCTCTCTTTTTTCTCGCCTCTGCTTCGGCGATGTATGGGCTCCAACATAAGGGCCAACGCGCATCAGGCCAACGCAGGCCGGGCGCCACGACCCGGCCCGCTCAGCGCGCGGCCGAGAAGGCGAAGCGGGCCCGGAAGTCGGCGAGCTGCTCGACCAGCGGGCGGCCGTCGCGCACGCTGGCCGGCAAGCGCGGGTCGGGGGCGACCACGAGATCGTGCAGGCGCTGGTGCTGGCGGATGTACAGCATCTCGGTCTGCGGCTCGAGCTGCACCACCGCGGCGGCGATCTCGTGCACCGACAGGTTCTGCTCGACGAGGTGGCTCACCCCCCGCGGCAGGGCGCCGTCGACCGCCCGGGCCAGCGCCCGCCCGACGGTGTCGACGTGCACGAAGGCGCGCCGCTGCTCGCCGCTGCCGTGCACGGTGATGCGCCCGCGGAAGTGAGAGTCGAAGAGGAAGCGGTTGATCACGGCGTCAAAACGCATCGAGCGGTTGTAGCCATAGACGTTGGCGCAGCGCACCACGTGCAGGTCGAGGCGGTCCGAGAGCCGCTCGAGCATGCGCTCGCCGTCGTGCTTGCTGCTGCCATAGGCCGAGGTCGGCGCCGGCGGCCGGCCCAGCGCGGCGGGCTCGCTGGCCTCGCCATAGACCGCCGTCGAGCTGAGGTACACGAGCCGCTTGACGCTGCTCTGGGGGCGCTCGAGCAGGTAGCTCAGCTCGGCGCTGCCCCAGTGGTTGACCTGGTCAAAGCCGTGCAGGTCGGTGTCGGCGAAGGGGGTCGTGACCCGGGCGGCGAGGTGAAAAACCAGGTCCATCCCGTCGAGCGCGCGGCCGAGGCGCCGGGTGTCGAGCAGATCGCCGCCCTCAAAGCGCACCCGCAGGCCCGGCCGCACCGGCAGGGGCCCCTCGAGGAAGAGGTTGCGGTTCGGCCGGCTGAGGTTGTCGTAGATGACGACCTCATCGACGTCTTCGCGTTGACACAGCGCGTGGCAGAGGGTGGTGCCGACGTAGCCAGCCCCCCCGGTGATGAGCACCTTCACGTGGTCCCTCCCGCGGGGGCGCCGTCGAGGTGCAGCCCGCACTCGGTCTTCTTGAGCCCGAACCACCGACCGCCCCGGTCGTCGAGGCCCGCGGGCCCGGCCTCGTCGGCGAGGCGCCGGGTGCAGGGCCGGCAGCCGAGGCTGAGGTAGCCCTCGTCCTCGAGCGGGTGGCGGGGCAGGCCGCGCTCTTCGATGTAGGCCCAGGTGGTGCGGCCATCCCAGGCGTGCAGCGGGTGGTAGCGCCGCACGCCGCCGCGGCCGACCGACTCTTTGCCCATGCCCTGCCGCACGCTGCTCTGGCTGCCCCGGATGCCGCTGATCCACAGGTCGTGGGCGGCGATGATCGGGTCGAGCGGCAGCACCTTGTTGAGGTGGCAGCAGTGGTCGGGGTCCGAGGTGAACAGCAGCCGGCCCTCGGCGTCGCGCTGCTGGCCCCGCTCGACCGGAGAGAACAGGTCAATGATCTTCAACGAGAACCGCTCACCCAGCGCCCGCCGAAAACGCAGCGTCTCGGGGAAGTGGTAGCCAGTGTTGAGGAAGTAGACCGGCACCTGGGGCGCGAAGCGGTCGAGCAGGTCGAGCAGCACGACGCTGTTGGTCTGAAAGCTGCTCGTCGCGAACATGCGGGCGCCGGCGGCGGCGTGGGCGCCGAGCTCGGCGGCCACCGCCTCGACCAGCGGCCCCAGCGCGGGGGGCCCGCCAAAGAGGCCCGCGTCAGCCACACCCGCGCCATCTGGGTCGGTCCCCATCCCCACCTCCGCCGGCGGCGCTAACCGCGCGCCCCCCCAAAGGCCGCCCCGCGGGCTAAAGCCCCGCCATGCGGCCGCCCCTCCTCCTCGTCACCGCCCGCCGCCGCGCGCCTGATCGGCTCGAGAACAGCCTGCGCGACGATGGGCATGACGGGGTCGACGACCCCTCGATCAAGGCGCTGGTCGCCGCGGCTGGGCCCGGCCCCCTGCTGCTCGGCGGCGGCGAGCCGACGCTGCGGGCCGACCTTCCCGCGCTGCTGCGGGCCCTGCGGGCGGCGGGCGCGGCCCCGACCCTCGACACCGACGGGCTCGCGCTCAGCGCGCCGGCGGCCCTCGCCGCCCTGCGCGGGGCGGGCCTCGCCGGCCTGCGCCTGCGCCTGCACAGCCTCGAGCCCGCGGCCCACGACTACCTCGAGGGCATGCCCGGGGCCCAGCGCCGCGCCGTGATCGCGCTGGCCCGGGCCCTCGACGACCAGCTGCCCGTCGAGGTCCTCACCCCGATCAGCCGGCCGGGGGCCCCCCTGCTGCTCGCGATGGCCCGCGGCCTCGCCCCGCGCGGCGCCCGCGCCGCCGCCCCGCGCTGGACGCTGCGCTGGCCGGTCTTGGCCGACCCCGACCTCGCCCACGCCGTGGCGATCCAGCCCCGGCCCGCCCTCGTCGAAGATTACCTGCTGGCCGCTGTTCACGAGGCGGTGTCTCTGGGTCTGCGGGTGCAGATCGAGGGCCTGCCCGCCTGCGTGGCGCCCGGCCTCGACCCCGCGCTGCGCGTGGCGGCACCCGCCCTGCGGGACCCCGGCGGCCTCGCCCGCGCCCGCGCCCCGGCGGCGCGCTGCGCCGGCTGCGCGGCGGGCGCGCAGGCCGGCTGTCCTGGCTTCTCTGCCGCCTGGGTGCAGCGCTTTGGTGACGCCGAGCTGCGCAGCGAGCGCCCGGGGCCCCGCGCCGCGCCCCCGCCGCCGCTGCCCACCGCCAGCGGCCCCCCGCCTGCGCCGCCCCCGCGCGCCGGC
>JBJONS010000731.1:0-3390 GCA_046051725.1 Pseudomonadota bacterium
GCGCGCCAGATGTGCGTCGAGATGCGCGGCCCGCGGGCGCACGCGACCTTCGAGGTCAGCGCCCGCCGCGGGCTCGACGACCGCGACCTGCTCGCGCTGGTCAGCCAACGCGCGCGGTGAGCGTGTCTGGCGCACCGCGGAGATGACGTCCAGCAGGCCGTCTTCGCCACATCTCAGCGCGCCGCGCCCGCACCCCAGGTGGCGACCTCGAACATCGCGGCCTCGGCGGTGCCGTCGGGGCCCTCGCCGTTGACCCGGCTGGCCTGGGCGCTGACGCTGCCAAAGGCGTCGCCCAGCCCCTTGGCGCCGGCGATGGTGACCTGCACCTCGTCCCAGGCGCCCGGGTCGAGGCCCTCGCGGCCCTCGGTGGGGGCCCAGGCGCCGCTGAGCTCGGCGAGGGGCAGGGTGGTCGAGAAGGCGCCGACCCCGTCGGCGAAGACCTGCATCTTGATGCTGCGGTCCTCGGCGAAGGCCCCGTCGTCGGTGAAGAAGCCGAGGCGCAGGTCGAGCTCGAGCCAGTCGGGGCACTCTTCGGCCGCGCCCCCGCCGGTGTCGGCGATCTCGATGGCCGGCGTCGGGCCGGTGTCGGCGCCGCCGCTGGTGTTGGGCTCCATGTCGACCCAGACGCCGTCGGCCCCGGTGCCCAGCGAGAGCTGCAGGGTCGTGCTGCTGCCGTCGACCCAAACGAAGGGCAGGCTGGCGCTGCCGTTGACCGCGGCGACGACGTCGTCGATGCGCACGCCGTTGGGGGCGACCGCGCCGGCGGCGACCGGGCTGCGGCCGGCCTCGACGCAGGGCTGCCAGGCGGCCTCGTCGAACTCTTCGCCCGACTGCCCGCCGCCCGCGGGGGGCCGCTGCACACAGCCGAGCAGGGTGAGGGCAGAGAGCGAGCAGATGGCGCGGCTGGTGGACATTGTGACCTCCGGGGGCGGGCGGTGTGGCGGCCTCCCCACGCCCTCATCTTCGCCCCCAGACCGGGGGGCGGCCAGTGCGCCGGCGCAGTTTCCGTGGGCTGGGCGCACGCGCCCCCGTGCGCATCTGCTAGAGTGGCGCCGCCGGAGGGCGACCGTGGACCTCGACCTGCTCACCCGCCAGCTCATCCGCTCCCTGCGGGGGGATCGCAGCCAGCTCCAGCTCTCCCGCTGGTTGGGGCACAAAAGCAACGTGCTCTACACCTGGGAGTCGGGGCGGCGCTGGCCGACCGGCGCCGAGCTGCTGGCGCTGGCGGCGCGCACAGGCGTCGACGTGCCGGGGGCCTGGGCGCGCTTCTACCGGTCGCCGCCGCCCTGGCTCGCCGAGGTCGACACGACGCGGCCGGCGGGCCTCGCCCGGGTGCTCAGCGACCTGCGCGGGGGGCTGACGGTGCAGGCGCTGGCCGACCGGGCGGGCATCTCGCGCCACGCGGCCTCGCGGGCGCTGCGGGGCGAGGCCGAGCCCCGGGCGCCCGAGCTGCTGGCGCTGATCGAGGGGGCGACGCTGCGGGTGCTCGACTTCGTCGCCGCGCTGGTCGACGTCGAGCAGCTGCCCGAGGCGGCGGGCCCGTTTCGGGCGCTGCAGCAGCACCGCGAGGCCGCGGCGGCGCGGCCCTGGACCCAAGCGGTGCTGCGGGCGCTCGAGCTGGCCGACTACCAGGCCCTTCCCCAGCACTCCGACGGCTGGATCGGCGCGCGGCTCGGGCTGCCGCCCGGCGAAGAGGCCGAGTGCCTGCGGCTGCTCGGCGCGGCGGGGCTGGCCCGCTGGGACGGCCGCCGGTGGACCGGCGAGGACGCGGCGGTCGACACCCGGCGGGACGCGGCGACCAGCCGCCAGCTCAAGGGCCACTGGGCCGCGGTCGGCCAGCAGCGGCTGGCGGCGGGCGACCCCGGCTTGTTCAGCTACAACGTCTTCACTGTCAGCGACGCTGATCTCAAGAAGCTGCAGGCCCTGCACCGCCAGTACTTTCAGCAGCTGCGGGCCATCGTGAGCGAGAGCCAGCCCGGAGAGCGGGTGGTGGTGGCGAACGTGCAGCTCTTCGCCCTGGACGGCGGGGGCTGAGCCGGCGCGGCCGCTCAGCCGGGCCGGGCCATCGGCGCGCCGCCGGCCCAGGCGGCGAGGGCGTCGGCGAGGGCGGCCGAGGGCAAGGCGAGGGCCGAGGTCCGGCCCGGCAGGAGATCGACGAGCAGCTCGGGGCGCAGCGTGCTCGCGCCGCCCCCAGCGTCGGAGCGCAGGCGGCGGCCGCGGACCTGGGCGCGGGGCAGCCACCGGGGGTGGCCGGCGAGGTGGAGCAGGGCGCCCTCATCGAGCACCAGCACGCCGGCGCGCCAGGTGCCGTCTTCGACCGCGTGGCGGGCGGCCCGGGCGCGGGCCGCGGCCCGCAGGCCGGCGGCGCCGAGGCCGGCGGTGATGATCGCGAAGGGCGGGCCAAAGATGAGGCGCTCTGGGTCTTTGCCGCCCGCGAACATCTCACCGACCACCCCTGCGGCGGCGCCGAGGCCGAGCAGCAGGCCCAGCGCGCCGAACAGCAGGGGGAGCGCGGCGCCGGGCACCTCGGCGGGCCAAAAGACCGCGCCCGCCGGCGCCGGGCCGCCGGTGAGCCAGGCCCGCGCCGGCGCGGGGGCGGCCTCGATGCCATGGTCGACCACCACCGCTTCGCTCATCGGGCACCCCTCTGGGGCGCGCAGAGGCGAGCCCGCTGGCGCTTAACCGGCCGGGGGCCTCCGCAGCGGTTGTCAGGCGAGGGTGCGGCGACCACCCCGACAGCGCGCTCAGGTCGGCGGGGCATCACATGTAGGCGGAGCAGGCAGGCTCCCACTGGAGCTGCGCCCAGCCCGCCAGGAGGGCCAGCAGGACGGTGCACAGCTCGACGGCCGGGTCCCCACGCCGCTGCGCGCGTGCCCAGTAGGACCAGACATGGGCGGGGAGCCAGACCCCGCCCACACACAGGACCTGCAGGGTCTCCAACAGGCCGGCGCCGCAGATCCCCGACTGAAGCCCGTTGCCGAGGACGTGGACGATCACGAGGGTCGACCACGCCACGCTCGTCCCGACGGTGGTCAGCCAGAGCGTCCGGGCCCGTCCGCCGCCGGTCATGGACAGCCCGCGGCTGATCGCACCGAGCCTCTTCGCCGCAGGTCGCGGAGCTCGGCAGATCGTTGCCCTTCCTCCATCCGCAGCGCAGGGTCGCAGGCATGGGCGTCGGGCATCAGGGGACCTCGGCGGAGACCCGCCCGACCCGGCCTTGGACCGCGCGGGGCAGACCCGGCGCGCAACGAGCAAGCAATCACGAGGAGCAAAAAAGGAGAACCCCCGCGGAGCCGAAGCTCAACGCGGGGGTTCAAGGGATGGCCGGCGGTGACCTACTCTCCCACAGGGTGGCCCCTGCAGTACCATCGGCGCTCTAGAGCTTAACTT
>JBJONS010000732.1:0-2962 GCA_046051725.1 Pseudomonadota bacterium
GCTCCTCGGGAGGATCGGTGGCGCGCAGCGACGAGGGGACCAAAGCCGCGAAGCGGAGCCGCGCGACCACCGCCGAGCCGGGGTCCGAGGCGGAGCGGCCCGCCCGGGCGCCCGCCCGTCCCCCCAAGCCGGCCGACGAGCGCCCCGAGCCACGCGCCGCCCGGCCGCGGGAGCGGGCCGCCAAGGCCGCGCCGGCCCGCCTCCTGAACCCGCAAGTGGTGCAGGTGGCGCTGCTGTGCATGATGTTGGCGAGCGTCTACGCCACGGTCACCCTGGCCTCGTATGACCAGAACGACCCCTCGTTCAACCAGGCCACGATGCGGCCCGTCCAGAACGTGGGCGGCCGGGCTGGCGCTTACCTCGCCGATCTGTTGCTGCAGGCCTTCGGGGTCGCCGCCTGGGGGGTCGTGCCGCTCACGGGCCTGCTCGCCTGGCTCCTCGCCGGCCGTCCGCTGGGCGGGTGGGCCCGCCTGATCGGCAGCGGGCTCCTCTCGTGGGCGCTGATGCTCGCGCTGGGGCTGATCTTCGGCCCTGACGCCTCGCGGGGCTACATCCTCGGCGGCTACCTCGGCGTGACCTCGGCCGAGCTGCTGCTCGGCCCGTTGGGCCCGGTGGGGGCCTGGCTCACCCTGGCCGCGACCCTGGTCCTGTCGCTCTCGCTGCTGACGCGCATCGACTGGGGGCAGCTCGCCGGGAAGGCCGTCGACGGCGTCGAAGCCGGCGTGCCGTTGGTGCGCGGGGCCGGTCTGCGCATCGGCCGCAGCGCGGTCCAGGGCGTGCGCTCCGCCGGGGGCGCGCTCGTCGGCGCGGCCCAGCGCCGGACCGGCCCCGAGATCACCGTGTCGGGCGATGAGGACGACGACGATGTCGACGACCTCGACGAGCTGTCCGACGAGGAGCCCCGGAGCGAGGCCCTCCGCCCGCCCAGCCCGGCTCCGCGGGCCCCGCAGCCCCGCCCGCCCGTCGCCGAGCCGCCCGCCGCGGAGGCGCCGCGGGGACCGGTCCGGATCCGCGCGCATGAGGGGGCCGCGCTCCCCGGCCGCCGGGTCGACGCCCGCCACGAGGCGCTCCCGCCGGGCCTCGCGCTCCAGCGCCACGAGGCCTCGGGCCTGCGCCCGGTCCGGATCGGCATCGCCGAGAGCGCGCAGCGGGCCAGCGGCCTGCCGGTGACCACCTACGAAGAGCCGAGCCTCGGGCTGCTCTCGCCGCCGACCGCGCGCCCCCCTGAGCTGGGCGAGCCGGTGTCGGACCGCACCCAGTTCGCCCGGCGCAGCCTCGCCGAGGTGGAGTGGGAGCCCACCGGACTCGAGCGGCCCGACCGCACGGTCGCCGAGCCCCCCTGGCCTGTCCGTGTGGCCCCCCCTGTCGACGACGCACCGTCGCGCATGGACGGCTTCGACCGTCCCCGGCAGGTGGTGCGACCGCCCCAGCGCGCGGTGGTGGCGGCGCCTCCCGACGAGGACGCGCTGGACGACGAGGGCGAGGTCTGGGCCGAGGCGCTGTCTCGAAAGCCGGTCGTCGCCCCCGTGGTCCCCGCACCTCCGGCCGCAGCGGCGGTCGCGACGCCACCGGTCGCCTCCCGGCCCGCGCCCGCGCACGAGGCCGACCCCGAGACCCCGCTGCCAGTGCTGCTTCGCCCCGCTGGCGCCGCCCGCCCCGCGCCGCCCCGCCCCGCGCCCGCGCGCCCAGCGCCGCCGCCTGCGCGCGGGAGCGACCTGGACGACGACGCCGCGCTGGACGACGACCTCGACGACGACCTCGACGATGATCTCGATGACGACCTGTCCGCGGCCCACGACGCGCCCTCCGACGCCCCTGCCGACGACGCGGCGGACGACCCGATCTCCGAGGAGGCCCCGGCCTTCGTCGCCCCGGTCGTGAGCCCGCGCCGCGCCAGCCCGGCCCCGGCCGCCGCTCCGGCGGGCGCCACCGCCGGCGCGACCTTCCAGCGCGCGGCCGTCACGCCCGGCAGCCTCATCTCGGGCGGCGATGACGACGGCGGCGTCGTGATCGCGTCGGAGGAGGCGGCGACCTTCGAGCTGCCGCACCTCGGGCTGCTCGACAAGCACGAGCGGGTGGTCGCGCAGTTCGACGAAGAAGAGCTCCGGGCCCTGGCCGATACGCTCGAGGCCAAGCTCTCTGACTTTGGCGTGTCCGGCGAGGTGGTCGCCATCCGCCCCGGTCCGGTGATCACGACCTTTGAGTACCTGCCCCAGGCTGGCATCAAGCTCTCTCGGATCGCCTCCCTCGAAGACGACATCGCGATGGCGCTCAAGGCGCTGCGCGTCCGCATCGTCGCCCCGATCCCCGGAAAAGGCGTGGTCGGCTTCGAGGTCCCGAACAAGAAGCGGCAGACCGTCTGGATCCGCGATCTGTTGGCCAGCGACACCTTCCGCAAAGACGACCGCGCCCTGCCGATGTCGCTCGGCAAGAACGTTGAAGGGAAGCCTGAGATCGCAGACCTCGCCAGCGCGCCCCACCTCTTGGTCGCCGGCACCACCGGCTCGGGCAAAAGCGTCGGCGTCAACGCCATGCTGCTGTCCATGCTCTACCGGCGGACCCCAGAAGAGCTGCGGATGATCCTCATCGATCCCAAGATGTTGGAGTTCGAGCTCTACCAAGACATCCCGCACCTGCTCCACCCGGTGGTGACCGATCCCAAGCTGGCCAGCGCCGCGCTGAAGTGGGCCTGCAACGAGATGGATGAGCGGTATCGGCTGCTGGCCCGCTGGCAGACCCGCAACATCGCGTCCTACAACGAGAAGGTGCGGCGCGAGCTCGCGGAGTGGACCCCGGCGAAGGCCCGCAAGTACGCCCCAAAGGACTGGACCGCGGTGGTCCCGCCGCCGCCGCCGCGCACGCTGCCCTACATCGTCATCGTGATTGACGAGCTGGCCGACCTGATGATGGTCGCCGCCAAGGACGTCGAGGTCAGCATCGCCCGCCTCGCCCAGAAGGCCCG
>JBJONS010000733.1:0-2924 GCA_046051725.1 Pseudomonadota bacterium
TGCTCCGGCCCGCGCAGTGGAGGTCGCGCTGACGTTCATCAGCTTCGGCTACGCGGCCCTGCTCATGCTCGCCGTGCTCGTGGATCGGGCGCTGCGGCCGTGGCCCCGCGCCCGGGCCGCCTCGTTGCTCGTGGCGAGCATCGTCTTCTACGCCGCCGCTGAGCCGATGTACGTCAGCGTGCTGGTGCTGAGCATCCTCGTCGACTTCGTCGTCGGCGCGCGGCTCGCGACGGCGCAAGGGATCGCTGCGCGCCGCGGGTGGCTCTTGGTCAGCCTCACCGCCAACTTGGGGGCCTTGGGCTTCTTCAAGTACGGTGACATGCTGCTGGAGTCGGCCGAGCTGCTCGCCGCCTCCCTCGGCTGGCCGCTGTCGCTGCCGCGGGTGCCGGGGGGCCTCCCCATTGGGATCAGCTTCTACACCTTCCAGACGCTGACCTACACGCTGGACCGGTACGCGGGGCGCGTGCCGCCCGCCCGCAGCGCCTTAGATTTCGCGCTCTTCGTTTGTTACTTTCCGCAGCTGGTCGCGGGGCCGATCGTCCGGGCGCGCGAGCTGCTCCCCCAACTTGAGCACCGCCCCGAGCCCTCGGTGGGGGATGTGGGCGCGGGCCTGATGCGCCTCTTGATCGGCGTCGTCAAGAAGGCGCTCATCGCCGACCCCCTCCGCGCCGCGGTGGTGGTGGGTTTTGAGGCCGGCGGCGGCGGCCCGGTGGCCACGGGGATCGGCCTCGCCGCCAGCTACCTCGCCTTGTACTGCGACTTCTCCGGCTACACCGACATCGCGCTCGGCTCGGCGCGGCTGATGGGCCTGTCCTTGCCCGAGAACTTTGATCGGCCGGGCTTGTCGCGCTCGCCCATGGAGCATTGGCGCCGCTGGCACATGACGCTCAGCTCGCTGCTGCACGAGTACGTCTACGCCCCGCTCTGCGGCGGTCCCGCGGCGCCCGGCGCGCGCCGCGCGGTGGCCCTGTTCATCACCTTCTTCGTCGCGGGGGCCTGGCACGGCGGCGCGTGGTCTTACGCCCTCATGGGCGTCTACAACGGCACCTTGGTCGTGGTGTGGCGCCTGCTCCGCCCGCAGCCCTCGCCCAACCCCCTCGTGGCCCGGGCCGAGGGCCTGCTCGCCCTCGGCCTCGTCTCGGCGAGCCTCGTGTTCATGCGGCCGGTGCCGATCCGCGAGAGCGTCGACTTGCTGCGCGGCATCGTCGCGGTGGATCGTGGGCTCGCGGGCATGCCCGGCCTCGACGGGCTCGGCTTGCTGGCGCTCGCCGGCGCCCTGCACCTGAGCCCCCGGGGGTGGAAGGCGCGGCTGCTGGCCTGGGCCGAGGGCGCGCCCGCGCTGAGCCTCGGGCTCATCGTCGTGGTGGTGGTCGCCCTCGCCCTGCGGGTCACCGACCGGTCGGCGGCCTTTACGTACTTTCAGTTCTGAGCCCCGCGCGCGGCGGCGCGTCACCGCTTGTCACGTCGGGCGCGGCGTGTCCCGCCCGCTGGGGCTGCGCCGCGGCCGAGGTGTACAGTCGCGCCGGCGCGTGTGGGCGCCTGGGCGCATGAGCGCCCTGTCGAGCGGGGGTGGCGGATGCATCGTCGGGCACGTTGGTCTCGCAGGTGGGCGCTCGCGCTGGCCCCGCAGCTCGCGCTGGGCTGCGCCGCACCGGACGCCAAGCGCGTGGGCGGCGCGCCGGTCGACACGGGCCTGACCGACTCCGCCGCGCCGCTGCCGGTCGCCGACCCCTCGGCGCCCACCGGCAGCCAGGCGGTCGCCGCCTCCGCCTCTGGGCGCGCGCTCACCTCGGTGCTGGTCGACGAAGGCGCCGTGGTGCGGGTCGATCTCGACACGGGCGAGCGCAGCCTCTTGGTCACGGGCGACCAGCCCACCCGGGTGGCCCGCTTCGGCGGCGCGCTGGTGGTGAGCCTGCGGGGCGCGCGGGCCCTCGCCGTGCTGAGCGCCGACGGCCCCCTCGTCGAAGAGCGCCGGGTCGAGGTCGGGGCCGAGCCGGTCGGCCTCGTCGCCGCGCGGGATGGCGGGCACCTCTACGTCGCGCTCTACGGCAGCGACGAGGTCGTCGAGCTCGACGCGTCCCTGCAGGTGACCCGCCGCATCCCCGTGGGCGGCCGCCCGTCTTGGCTGGCCCTGCACCCGGGCGGCCGCTGGTTGGCCGTGGGCGCGCAGATCGGCGGCGTGGTCAGCGTGATCGACCTCGAGCTCGAGCAGCCCGTCCCCTCGAGCCTGCCCCTCCCCGGGCTCTTCATCCCCGACCGCGAGGACGGCGACCGGCCGCTCAGCGTGCGGGTGACCGGCGACCTGTCCTTCTCTGAAGACGGCGCCCAGCTCGCCGCGCCGCTGCTCTACGTCGACAACACCGCCGTCCCCAACCACACCGCGGAAGAGGCGCTCGAGCGCGACCCCGCCGAGCGGTACCAGCGCATCGGCCTCGGGTTGTCGCCGAACAACCCGGTGGTCGCGCTGTGGTCCACCGGCGATGGGGGCGCCGTGGAGCCCGCGTCGGTGCTCCTGCGCAACGCGGTGGGCGAGGCGCCGACCGGCGTCGACGGGGCGACCCTGGTCGCGCGCAGCTTCCTGTCCGGGGTGGTGTTCTCGCCCGACGGGGCGCTGGTCCTGGCGCCGATGGAGTCGGGCGCGGCGGTGGTCGCGCTGCCCACCAGCCCGGCGGCGCCGCTCGAAGCGGGCGAAGGCCTCGCCAGCGCCGGTGGGCTGTGGCTCGGCGCGGGCGCGGGGGCCCGGGGCCTCGCGGTCCTCGCTGAAGATGACGTCTGGGTCTACAACTTCATCGACGCGACCCTCCAGCAGCTGCCCGCCGACGCGCTGGATGCGGCCGCGGCGACCGGCGGCGGCCCAGTGCGCGCGCAGGGCCGGGCCGGCGCGCCGGTGGCCCTTCTCGAGCCCGCGGACGGCGTCCAGCTCT
>JBJONS010000734.1:0-18568 GCA_046051725.1 Pseudomonadota bacterium
CGCCGATGTGGCCAAAACACAGGTGCGGCAGGGTCACCGCGCGGTACGCCGCCATCATCTCGGCCAGCGCGGCGTCGGGCACGGCGAAGTCGGTGCCGATCTTGGGCATGCGGTTGGCGACCACCCGCTCGTTGGTCCCGGCGGGCAGCGCGTGGCGGATGGCCGCGAGGCGGCGCTGGCCCTGCTCGTCCTCGGCGACCACGGTGTGCTCGGCGAGCGCCCCGCCCTCGACCAGCGCGTCGAACCACAGCTCGAGCGGCGGTGTGCCGTCGTGCTCGACCTCGAGCAGCAGGGCGTCGGTGGCGCCCGGCGGCAGCTCGACCCGGGTCCGGATCATCTCGAGGGCCTGGGGGTCGAAGTACTCGATGGCCCGCGGGTTGAGGGGACCGGGGGCGCTCCGGGGCGCGCGGGCGCGGTCGGCGCCGGCCCGGGCGCGGTCGACGAAGCGCAGCGTCGTGTCGAGGTCGGGGAAGAAGGCGAGCAGGGTCAGCACGCCGACCGGCGCGGGGCGCAGGCGCAGGCCCGCCCGGGTGATGACGCCCAGCGTGCCCTCGCTGCCGATGAGCAGGTCGAGCAGGTTGTCGGCGGGCGCGTAGCCGGCGGCGGTCTTCACCGCGGGCTCGTCCCAGCGCAGCGGGGGCCAGCCGTGCGGCGGCGCGGTGTCCCGGCTCACCCGCTCGAGGCGCTCACCGGTGGGCAGGACCACGTCGACCCACTCGATCCAGCCGCGGGTCGCGCCATAGCGGAACGAGCGGGCGCCCGAGGCGTTGCACACGATGGCGCCGCCGACGCTGCACTCGTAGCGCGAGGTCGGGTCGGGCGGGAAGTGCAGCCCGGCCGCCTCGAGCGCGTCTTGGTGGGGCCCGAGCAGCGCGCCGCCGCCGACCACCGCCGGGCCCTCGATCACCGACAGGCGCTCGGTCGACAGCAGCAGGCCGCCGTCGGGCACCGCGGCCCCGGTGGTGCCGGTGCGGCGGGCGGTGATGGTGACGGGCAGTCCGCGGTCTTGGGCCCAGCGCAGCGTGGCCGCCACCTCGGCGGCGTCGGCCGGCACGGCCAGGGCCTCGGCCCGGCCGTGGGTGTTCGACGCGTCGGACAGGTAGCCGAGGATGATGTCAGGATCGGTGATCAGCGCAGGGAGACCGTGCATGAGCGGCGTCTAACCTGGGCCCAGCGAGGCCCCTCGGCGCCCCGTGGGCAAGGTCGCGAAATTGCTCCTGGGGCCGCGACAGCTAAGCCTGGGGACCGGAGCGCCGATGGTCAGCGCAGAGACCCCCGCCCTGCACCCTCCCCCGTCTCGCCGAGGAGCCGCCATGGACCCCGAAGAGAGCCTGCGCGCGCCGCTTGACCCTGCGCTCCCGCCGATCCTCGAGCCCCTGGTCGGGCGGGCGCCGCCGCCCGCGCCCTCGACCGCCGGGGCCGCCTCGCTGCTCGGCCTGGCGCTGATGCTCGGCGCCTTGGTCAGCCTCGCCTGGGCGCTGACCGGCCAGCTCGTGTGGGAGATCGCCGGCTTTGGCGTGGGAGCCTGCGTGGTCGGCCTGATCGCCCGGGCCCGCACCTTGGCCACGCCGGCCGCCTGAGGCGCGCTCAGCCTTCGCTCGCCGGCGGCGGGTAGCGGTGGCGCTGGCCGTGGGGGTCCCGCGCGGTGAACGCCTCGCCCTCGCCATCGCCCGCGCCCAGCGGCTCGACCCAGGCCGCGCCGGCTGGCACCTTGCCGTGGCCCCCGGGGATGTCGAGCATGTAGGTCGGCTGGCAGACCCCCGAGAGCCGGCCCCGCAGGCCGTCGATGAGGGCGCGGCCCTCGGCGAGGCCGGTGCGCAGATGCGCGGTGCCCGGCGCGAGATCGCCGTGGTGCAGGTAGTAGGGCTTCACCCGCAGGCGCACGAGGCCGCGCAGCAGCGCCTCGAGCTTCTCGGGGTCGTCGTTGACGCCCCGCAGCAGCACGCTCTGCGAGAGCAGGGGCACGCCGCCGTCGACCAGCCGGCCGATGGCCTCGGCCGCGGCGGGGCCCAGCTCGAGGTGGCTGTTGCAGTGCACCACCACCCAGGCCGGGGTCGGCCGGCGCAGGGCGGCCACGAGCGCGTCGCTGATCCGCCGCGGGTCGACCACCGGCACGCGGGTGTGCCAGCGCACCACCTGCACGTGGGGGATCGCGTCGAGCGCGTCCATGATCTGCGCGACGCGGTCCGGCGCGAGCACGAGCGGATCACCGCCGGTGACGATGACCTCCCAGATCTCGGGGGTCTGCCGGATCCAGTCGAGGGCCGCCGCCAGCGCGGCGGGGTCGAGCTGCGCGCCGGTCGGCCCGACCACCTCGCGCCGGAAGCAGAAGCGGCAGTAGACCGGGCAGGTGTGCAGCGGCTTGAGCAGGACCCGGTCGGGGTAGCGCCGGACGAGGCCCGGCATCGGGCTGTGGGCCTCGTCGCCGATCGGGTCGGCCCGCTCCTCGGGGGCCATCCGCAGCTCGCGCGGGTCGGGCAAGAACTGGAGGCCGATCGGGTCGTCGGGCGCGGTGATTGCCCCCGCGACGGTGGGGGTCAGGGCGACCGCATACCGGGCCGCCACCTGCTCGAGGACCGGCACCTGCGCCGCGGCGAGCAGCCCCCGCTCCGCCAAGGCGCGCGGGCTGCGGAGGGTCCGCGGGGCGTCGGGGGCGGACATCGGGGCTCCAAGGGCGAGATGGGCGCGGCGGGGCGCGCAGAGGCGCACGGGCAGCGGCTCCAGCCCTGCGCCGCGGGCGGGGTTATCCCAGCGGCCCGCCGGGTCGGGGCCACGCGCGCAGGCGCGGCGCCCGCGCCGCCCGCCCTTGAGGACCCCATGCTCCCCGCCCTCATCATCGCCGTGGTCGTCGGCGCTTCGGTCGGCGCGCTGGTCAAGCACCTGCGCGACCTCAACGCCCTGCACCCCTTGGTGGTGCCGCTCATGCTGGTCGCCGGCGCGCTGCCGGCCTGGGTGAGCTGGCAGGTGCTGGCCCCGGGGCCGCCGGTCGCCACCGCGCGCCTCTCGGCCTTGCACGAAGAGGCCCAGCTCGAGCTGCCGCCGGGCACCGCGCTGATGGTGACCGCTGAGCTCGGCCTCGCCCCGCTCGAGATGAAGCCCGAGGACCAGAAGACCAACTACGCGATCCAGGTCCGCGGGTCGGGCTGGGAGGACGCCCTCGCCGGCGAGATCAAGCGCGAGACCGATCCAGAGGGCCCGAGCATCGACCCGCTGGGCGATCCGGCGGTGCGCGAGCAGGGCCAGCGCCGGGCGACCCGCCTCGGCGAGGACCTGCAGGATCGCCACGACGTGTCGGGCGCCGGGGCCGCCTCGCTCAAGGTGACCAACTGGTCGGGCAAAGCAGCGCGCGCGCTGGTCATCGAGGCGGTGCCCGCGCCCCTGCCGAGCGCCACGCTCTGGATGGGGGTCGTGGTGCTCACGCTGGCCGGCCTCGTCATCGAGCTGCGCAAGAACGCCGAGAGCCTGGCGAGCTGGCTGGCCTTTTTGTCGTCCTGGGCGGTGTTTTTGCGCGACGGCGTCACGCCGCTCGACGACTGGCAAGAGGTCGCCATGGCGCTCGCGCCGGCCGGCCTGTTCGGTTTTGGGGCGATCGCCGGCCTCACCTATGTCGCGATGAAGGTGATGAGCTTGGCCTCGCCTCCCGAGGCGCCCGCCCCGGCGCGGTCCAAGGCCGAGGCCCCGCCGGCCGCCGCGCCCGCTGCCCCGGCGCCGGCCGCGCCTCCCGCTGAGGCGCCCGCCGCCGCTCCTCCCGCCGAGGCGCCCGCCGCCGCTGCTGCTGCCGAGGCTCCCGCTGGCGCTCCTCCCGCGGACGCGGAGCCCGGGCTGGTCGAGGCCCCCCGCGGCCGACGCGGGGGCGCGGCCGCCCGCCGGCGCGCGCAGTCGGGCAGCGAGGGGGACGAGCCGGCGTGATGCTCGTCGCCGCCGTGGCCGCCGAGCTGGGGCCGCTCCCGGGGGTCGCGCTCGGGGTCGGGCCGATCCGCGCGGCCTGTACGCTGGCCCGGCTGCTCGCCGAGCGGCGCCCCTCGGCCGTGCTGCTCGTCGGCTCCTGCGGCGCCTACGACCCCGCCCACCCGCTGGGCGTCGCGCGGGTCAGCCGGCGGCTGGGCTGGGCAGACGGGGCTGCGGCGGCGGGGCTCGCCTACGTGCCGGCCCCGCCGCCCGCGCTCGAGGCGGACCCCGGGCTGCGGGCCGCGCTCGGGATCGAGGCCGCCGATGTGCTGACGCTGGCGTCGATCTGCGCAGATGTCGGCCTGTCGGCGCGCCTCGCCGGCGGCGGCGGCCCGTGGGCGCTCGAGCACATGGAGGCCTACGGGGCGGCCCTCGCCTGCGCGGACGCGGGTGTGCCCTTCGCGGCGGTGCTCGGCGTCGCCAACCACGTCGGTCCGGGCGCGCACGCCCAGTGGCTCGCGCACCGGGGGGACGCGGAGGCCGCCGCGCGCGCGGCGGTCAGCGCCTTTCTCGCCCATGCAGCCGCCCCTGCAGGCGCCCCGGCGCTGGTGTAATTGGACGGCGCGCCCCTCCTCCGCACCCCCATGAGGTCTCCATGCGCTCCCCCTCGATCGCCGCTGCGCTCGCCGTGCTCCTCGGCGCCCCCTCCGTCGCCTCTGCCGCCAACCGCGAGGTCTGGCGCTGGTCCGATTGGGCCGCCGACTCCGCGCTCTCGGGGCGCGACGGCTGGGTGAGCGGCTACGGCGGGGACGACTGGTACGGGATCGAGAGCGGCGGCGACCGCTACGCCCTGCCCACCACCGATGACAACGGCGGGGCCTTCGGCGACGGCGGCCCGGCCGACAACTGGCTGGTCCAGACCGACCTGCCGGTGGGCCAAGCCTGGGTCTCGGCGGTGGCCTACACCGAGGATGACGACACGCTCGGCATCGTGCTCGGGCAAGAGGACGCCGGCACCGCCTACGCCCTGCTGCTCATCGGGCCCACCTCGGGCGGCGGCGGCGACGGGCTGAGCATCGGCAGCAACCCGATCGGCTCGGACGCCCGCCGGGCGGTGCTGGTCAAGATCGACGGGGGCGAGGTCACCGAGCTCGCCAGCGAGGACGGCGTCGGCTTCCCGACCGGCAGCCTGTTCAAGATCGCGATTGGCCGCAACAACACGCAGGTCTGGGGGCGGATCTGGTCCGACGCCGACGCGCCCTTCTCCGCCGCCGAGACGGTGATCGTCGGGGCCGACAGCGCCCGCTTCGGTCCCGGCTCCTTCGGGGTCTACGCCTACGACATCGGCGACCCGGTCACCGCCTTCGGCGAGGTGGTGGTCTACCAGTACGATGACGACGACGACGGTGTCTTCGACGACGATGACAACTGCGAGACGGTCGTGAACCCCGACCAGGCCGACGCCGATGGCGACGGGATCGGGACCGCCTGCGACACCGATGAGCCCGCGCCCGGGGACGACGGCGCGGACGGCGCGGATGGGTCGGACGGCGCGGTCGACTCCGGCGGCGCGGTGGACTCGGGCGGCGCAGACGGCGGAGACGGCGCGGTGGACTCTGGTGGCGCCGAGGACGGCGGGACCAGCGACGTCGGTTTTGGAGACGACGGCGGCGCGGTCGACGGCGATGGCCTGTCTGGCGACGCCTTCGGCGATGACGCCAAGGCCTCGGCCTGCGGCTGCGCGAGCGGCGGCGGGGCCACCGGCGGGCTGCTCTTCGCGCTGGTCGGCGCGCTCGCCCGCCGGCGCCGGCGGTCCTGAGCACCGGGCGGAGTGGGAGGCGGCCCCGGGCGCGGCTACGGGGCACCTGCCCCCGTGGAGGTCCCCGTGCGCTGGCAGGACTGCCGCATCGTCGCCTTTGACACCGAGACCACCGGTCTGAACTGGCCGGATGGCGACCGGATCATCGAATTCGCCGCCGTCGAGCTGCAGCTCGACGGGCGCGGCGAGGTCCGGGGCGTCGAGGTCTACAACCAGCTGTTCAACCCCGAGATCCCGATCCCCAAAGAGGCGAGCAAGGTCAACGGGATCACCGACGACAAGGTCGCCGATGAGCCGCTGTTCGCCGAGGCCGCCAAAGAGGTCGCCGCCCGCCTCGAGGGGGCGATCCTCATCGCGCAGAACCTCCCCTTCGACTACGGCTTCATCCGGATGGAGCTGGAGCGGGCCGGCCGCTCCTGGCCCCGCACCGTGGCCGAGGTGGACACCCTGCCGCTGGCCATGCAGCTGCTCCCCCACCTGCAGAGCTACCGCCTCGGCAGCCTCTGCGAGGCGATGGGGGTGTCCTTGGAGGGCGCGCACCGCGCGAGCAACGACGCCGAGGCCACCGGCCGGCTGCTGCTCGAGCTCGCCAAGCGCAAAGGCGCGCCGGACGCGCTGCCCGAATTCATCGAGTGGGCCGACGCGATCGCCCCGCCTCCCGACACCGGCCACCTCAAGCTCGGCCCGCGCGGCGTGGTCGAGCTCTGCGAAGAGCCGTGGGCGGGCCGCACGGTCGAAGAGCTGCCCGACATCCTGCAGTGGATGACCATGGCGCTGCAGCGGCAGGGCGGGGCCTGGACCCACCGCTACCCGGCGCCGGTCCGCCAGTGGGCCCGGCGCTGGCTGCGCCTGCGGGCCTCGGGGAGCGCCAAGCCCGCCACCGCGCGGCCGGCCCCGGGCGCTGCGTCCGCGGGCAGCGGGCTGCTCGGCGGCGGCCCATCCCGGGCGGCCGCCGCCGAGGGTGGCCTGCGGCGCGGCAACCCCGCCGAGTGGAACCTCGAGCCCAGCCCGTGGCTGCGCTGGTCCGCGGGGTCGGCGTGAGGCGCGCCGCCCTGGTGGTGCCCGCGCTGGTGGCCCTCGCGCTGGCGGGCTGCGGGCTGCCCTCGGCCCTGCGGCGTCCGCGGGTGGATCGCGACCTGGTGCGGCAGCTCGAGCACGAGGTCGCGGCCCTCAAAGAGCGCAACAAGCAGCTGTCGGGCGCTGGGCCGGCGGTCGCGGCGGGCCCGCACCCCATCTATGCCGAGCTCAAGCAGGTCTTCACCGACACCGAGGTGCGGCTCTGGCGGGAAGGCGAGGTGACGGTGGTGGTGATCCCCGCCACCATGTTGTTCTCGGGGGATGACGGCGCGCTGCGGCAAGAGGCCGCCCTGCCCATCGACCTGCTCGCGACGGCGCTCAACGCCCACACCGACCTGCGCATCGAGCTGGTCGCCCACACCGACGACAGCCCCCCGACGGGCAAGGCGGCGCGCGCCACCCCGACCAACTGGGAGCGCAGCTTCGTGTGGGCCCGCGCGGTCCAGCGGGCGCTGGTCGAGCGCCACGGCGTGGCCGAGGGCCGCTTCGGGCTGGTCGCGCGGGCCGACGCCGACCCGATGGTCAGCAACGACACGCCGGGGGGGCGCGCCGCGAACCGGCGGGTCGAGCTGCGCCTGCGGCCGGGGCCCGCGGCGCCGCGCTGAGCCGCAGGGTGTATGCTCCTCTCCTCACCCGCGGAGAGCCCATGCGCGCGCTGGCCTTGTCCCTGCTCCTCCCCCTGGTCGCTTGCGGAAAGGGCGACGCCGACGCGGACTCTGCCCCGGCGGGCGACGCGGCCTCCTGCGGCGACCTCGACGGCGAGGGCGGCGACACCGGCGACCTGCCCAACCTGCTCGGCGGCTGGACCACCCAGTTCGGCGCGAACCGCTACGACGACGGCAGCTGCGATGTCTCGGGCCTGAGCGCCGCCGAGCTGAGCGAGGTGCTGGGCGGCGTGCTCAAGATCGACGGCCGGGTCCCCGACGCGCTCTACGCCACGCTCAACAATTACGAGCTGCGCTACTACGGGCTGCTCAACACCAGCGGCGGCGTGGTCTTCACCGGCACCACCGAGAAGGCCGGCCACACGCTGTATGTGAGCTTTGGCGGCCTGCTCTACCGGCAGCCACAGACCGACCGCGACGAGATGCGCGGGTTCGCCTACGTCGGGGTGGACCTCGACGGGGCCGACACGGTCATCGACTGCTGGCTGCAGGGGGACTGGCGGGCCACCCGCAGCGGCAGCTGAGCCCCCGGCCGGGCGGGGCTCACCCCGGGGGGCCCGGCTCAGTCGCTGATCGCCTGCTCGGGCGCGCCGCGGCGCCCCGGGGCGGCGGGCGGCCCTCCGAACAGGCGGGCCAGGGCCACCACGTCGGCGACGGCCTCGGACAGCCCGTCGGTGACCATGCCGTCCAGCTTGAGCTGCACGCTGTCTTCGTCGACCTGTGCCTCGGGGTGGCGGTCGAGGCGGGCGAGCATCGCCGGGGAGAGGGGCTGCGCGCCCAGCGCGGCGATGAGGGGGCGGCGGCCTGGGCCGAGGCGGACCGGCGCGCGGCGCGGGGCCCCTGGCCGGGGCGCGGTGGCCAACAGCACGGTGCGCAACGGGGCCTCGGTCATGCCCTCGAGGTGCAGGTGCACGGGCACGCCGTCGATCTCGCCGTCGAGCGCGCAGGGGTCGGGGCCGCGGTTGGGCCGAAAGCGCAGGCCGGCGCGGGCGGCGAAGCTGG
This sequence comes from Pseudomonadota bacterium, assembly GCA_046051725.1. Classification (GTDB taxonomy): domain Bacteria; phylum Myxococcota_A; class UBA796; order UBA796; family UBA2385; genus JAEUKK01. Next base: position 8,452 of record JBJONS010000734.1, read on the forward strand.
CCCAGGGCGCGGTGGCTTGCTCTTCGAGCGCGCGGGCCAGGGCGAGGCCGTCGGCGAGCAGGGCCGGGACCGCCGCGGGGCGCAGCTTGTCTTGCCAGAGCTGCACCATGCGGGCGCCGACGCGGTGGCCGCGGGGCGCCCGGGGCAGGTTCAAGGTCGGGCGCAGGTCGGGGTCCGCGTCGGGCAGCGGGACGAAGAGCGACAGCGCGACCACGCCCCGTCCGGCGAGGGTCGAGGTGATGATGCCCGGACGCCCGCCGAGCAGGCCGCGGAGGTGGTGCCGGCGGTCAAGCTGGGCGTGCTCACCCCGGGCCCGCAGCGCGCGCAGCGCGTCGAGCGCCCAGCGCTCACGCCGCCGATCGGCGTAGCGCAGCAGCATCACGGTCAGCGTGCCCACCGTCGCCGCGCCGATCGCCGCGGCGATGAGCGCCCCGGCCAGCTGCGAGAGGCCGGCGGGTTCGGCGGAGGCGGCCTGCGCCGCGCCGATCCACGCAAGGAGCGCCAACGCGGGCCCCACCTCAGCCCTCCCCGCGGGGGGCCTGCCCGGGTCCGACCGGGAAGGGCGCGCGGTAGCGGAGGCGGAGGCCCAGGGCCGCGCCGGCGGACAGCACCGCGTCAAAGTCGTGGGAGATGGTCGCGCCCGCCTTCTGGGTGACCTCGTCCTCGGTGGGCAGGTCGAAGTCGTTCGCGCCGTAGCGCAGGCCGAGCAGGGCCGACTCGTTGCGGGTCAGGACGCTGGTGCGGATGTGCACGACGTTGTCGAGCACGATGCGGCAGATCGCGAGCCAGCGCAGGTACGCGTGCAGCGGCAGCTCTGCGCCGCCCAGCGCGGTGTGGAAGGGCTTGTAGGTCCAGCACAAGAAGCTGGTGAGCCGACCGCCGACCTCGTCTTGAAAGCGGCGCAGGCGGTCGAGGTGGCCCAGCCGCTCGTCGAGGCTCTCGTCAAAACCGATGACCATCGTGCCGGTGGACCCCATGCCCGCGTCGAGGATCGCGCGCTGGGCGTCGAGGTAGTCTTCGACCTTGTACTTGCCGGGGCTGTGCCGCAGCCGGAAGCGGTCGTCGAGGATCTCGGCCCCGCCGCCGGTGATCCAGCGGGTGCCGCTGGCGGCGAAGCGCGCCGCGGCCTCGGCGTAGCTGAGCTTCTGGCGCTTCGCGACGAACATGAACTCAGCGACGGTCATCTCGTAGAAGCTGACCCCGGGGTAGCGGGCGCGCACCCGGGTGAACAGGTCGATGTAGTGCTCGATGCCGAGGCCCGGGTGGAAGCCGCCGTTGAAGCCGACCATCGTGCCGCCGTGGGCCAGCAGCGCGTCGATGCGCGCGCAGACCTGCTCGAAGCTGAGCAGGTAGGTGTCGGGCGCGTCGGGGAAGCGGTAGAACGCGCAGTAGTCGCAGCGGGCCACGCAGACGTTCGTGTAGTTGACGATGGCCATCTTGAGGTAGCTGGCGTCGTCTTCGGCGTGGAAGCGGGCGCGGGCCCGGGCCGCGAGGGCCTGCAGCTCGGCGTCGGTGGCCGTCGCCCACAGCTCGGCGGCCTCGTCGACGGTCACGCGGGCGCCGGCGCTCACCCGGGGCCCGAGGGCGGCGAGGAGCGCGGGGCGGGCGCCCGCGGGGGAGGTCTGGGGGGCAGCCAGGGACACAGGGCACCTCTGGGGCGCCTGTATCCCGCCCTGGCGCCCCCGCAGCGGGCGCCCGGCTTGGCGCGGCCCCTCAGATCGCGGCGAGGATGGCGTCCACGACGGCGGTGCTGCTCGCGGTCCCGCCCAGGTCTGCGGTCTTGACGCCGGCGGCGGTGACCGAGAACAGGGCCTTGCGCAGGCGCTCGGCCGCGTCGCGCTCGCCGATCGCGTCGAGCATCAGGCGGGCGGTGCGCAGCATCGGCACCGGGTTTGCCTTGTCTTGGCCGACGATGTCTTCGGCCTTGCCGTGCGGCATCTCGAAGATCTGCGCGCCGTCGCCCACGCTGTGGCTGGGACTCGCGGTGATGCCGCCGGCCAAGCCCGAGGCGAGGTCGCTGACGATGTCGCCGAACAGGTTGCCGGTCAGCAGCACGTCGAACTGGCTCGGGTTGCGGACGAGCTTCATGCACAGCGCGTCGACGATGACCTCTTCGGTCTGGATGTCGGGGAAGCCCGCGCCGACCGCTTGGCAGGTCTTGAGGAAGAGCCCGTCGGACTTCTTCATGATGTTCGACTTGTGGACGATCGTGAGCTTCTTGCGGCCCTGCGCCCGCGCGTAGGCGTAGGCGAAGCGGGCGATGCGCTCGGTCGCCGCCTTGGTGGTGACCTTGACCGCCTCGTAGACCCCGTCGGTGATCTCGTGCTCGAGGCCGGCGTAGATGTCTTCGCTGGTCTCGCGGATGACCACCAGATCCATGTCGGGGAAGCGGGCGTTGGAGCCGGGCAGCGCCCGGGCCACGCGGATGGTGGCCCAGGTCGCGAGGTCTTTGCGCAGCTGCACCGTGGGCGGCAGGGCCCCGGGGCGGCGGTGGGCGTCGAAGCGGCCCTTGAGGACCAGCCCGGTCTGGCGGGTGTCGGCCAGCGCCGCGGCGCTGATGCGGTCGGGGTCGTCAAAAACGTGCCAGTCGATGTCGACGCCGAGCGCGGCGACCACGCGCTGGGCGTGGGCGGCGACCTCGGGGCCGATCCAGGCGCCGGGGAGGAGGGTGACGGCCCGGCGGCCGCTGGCGCCGACGGTGGGGGTGCTGTCGCTCATGGGGCCCTCCTCAGAGCTTGTCGATGATGGCGTCGGTGAACTCGGCGGTGTTGGCCTTCCCGCCCAGGTCGCCGGTGACGTGCACGCCCGCCTCGAGCACGTCCCAGATGGCGCGCTCGACGCGGCGGGCGATCTTCTGCTCACCGACGTAGTCGAGCATCAACCGCGCGCTGCTGAGCACGGCCAGCGGGTTCGCGATGCCCCGCCCGGCGATGTCGGGCGCGGTGCCGTGGACCGCCTCGAAGACCGCGACCTGGTCGCCGATGTTGGCGCCGGGCACCACCCCGAGGCCGCCGACCAGGCCGGCCACGAGATCGCTGAGGATGTCGCCGTAGAGGTTCTGCAGCAGCAGCACGTCAAAGCCGCGCGGGTCCAGCGCGAGCTGGAAGGCGAGGTTGTCGACGGGCAGGTCGTGGCGCTGGATGAAGGGGTACTCGGCGCCCACCGCGTGGAAGGCGTCGTGGAAGGCGCCGTCGGACAGCGGCACCACGCTGGCCTTGCTGCAGCAGTGGATCTGCCGCCGGCCGGTGTAGCGCATGTTCTCAAAGGCCCAGCGCGCGATGCGCTCGCCCGCCCGGCGGGTCGAGACCTTCAAGGTCAGCACCGTGCCGGGGGTGACCTCGTGCTCGATGCCGGCGTAGAGGTCTTCAGTGTTCTCGCGCAGCACGACCAGATCGACGTCGGTGTAGGGCGTCTTGACCCCCGGCAGCGTCTTGACCGGCCGGTAGCCGACGTAGAGGTCGAGCTCTTGGCGCAGCGTGACGTTGGCCGAGCGCCAGCCGCCGCCTTTGGGCGTCTCGAGCGGCCCCTTGAGGCCGAGCCGGTTGCGCTTGACGCTGGCCAGGGTCGCGGCCGGCATTGGGTCGCCGTGGGTCGCGACGGCGCCGGCGCCGCCGGGCGCCTCTTCCCACTCGATGGGGGCGCCCGCGGCGGCGAGCACGCGGCAGGTGGCGTCCGTCACCTCAGGGCCGATGCCGTCGCCCTTGATCAGCGTGACCTTGTACTTCATGCGGTCCTCCGGGTATGCGGCGGGCGGGCCCGCGCGCGCCGGTGGACCCGCTGGGCCTGGCCTGCGCCGGGTTCCTCGGCCGCGGGACAGCGGGGCCGCTCTCCGCCCCCCGTCGCTCGTCCGTTCCGGGGCGCGCCTATTGTGGCGCCGGGGGCCTCGCCAGCGGCGCCGCTCAGCCGCCCGCGGGGGAGGTGCCGGCCACCACCACGGGGCAGGGGAGGGGCGCGGTGCCGAGCAGGATCGCCCGGTCAGCCGCCGTCCGCATGCGCTGCTCGGTGATCCCGGCCTCGGTGATGATCCGCAGGCCTTCGTCCTCCAGCTCGATGTCGTTGGGCCGCGGGGTCGGGCGGTCCTCGTCGATCGCCATCGCCAGCCCGCCTTCGGGGTCGGCGGTGGCCAGGGCCCGCACCGCCGCGGCGCCCGCCGGGCTGAGCCCGACCCAGGTGTAGGGCATGCCGCTCTCATCGAGGCGGATCTGCGCCCCGGTGAGGTGGCTGCTGTCGACGATGACCTCGCCGCCGGCGATGCCGGTGAACTTGCCGGGGCGGGCGAGCAGCGCGGGCACCGCCACCGCGTCGTCGGCGAGGCCCGGCATGGTCGCGGTCAGCGCCAGGCCGTCGGGCTCGACCTGCAGGACCGGGTCGCCGAGGCCGATCGCGTCGGCCCGCGCCGCCAGCACCGGCTTGGCCGCGGCGGGGCAGGCGGTCGTGAACCGCACCGTGAGGCGCGGCCCGGCGGCGGTCCCACCCCGCCACGCCAGCAGCACCAGCAGGCCGGTGGCCAGGGCCAGCGCGCTCGCGACCACGATCGGCGCGACCATGAAGCGGCGAAAAGCCTCGGACCGGGGCGGGAGGCCGGGCGGCGGCCCCGCGGGCGGCGCGGGCGGGCCGTTCTGGTCCTCGGCGGGGTCGTCGGCGCGGATCAACGTGAGCGGCGGCCGCTCGGGAGGCTCTGCGGTGGACATGGGGCCGGCCTAAGTCGGAGCCGCGGCGCTGTCACCGGGCCCCACGCCGGGCTCAGAACCAGCCGAACTTGAACAGGACATCGGCGCCGACGCTGCTGTGGGGCAGCAGCACCCCCGGCGGCGCGGTCGGCAGCACCGCGAGGTCGATGCGGGGGCCGAAGGCCACCCGGGCCCAGCTCGCCGCCCGCAGCTCGAGGCGCGCCGCGGCGCCCCCGTGCAGGACCGCGTACCCTTCGCCGTCGACCGCGACCCGACCCGAGCCCACGGCGAGCTCAAGGGTGGGGTGGGCGGTCGCGGCCGGCCAGAGCACGCGCTCGACGAAGAGGCCGCCCACGTCGATGCGATCGGCGCGGGTCTGCAGCGCGCGGGCGTCGTGGTGGTGGTCGCCGCCCCCCTTGCTGTCGCCGCCGTGGAAGCCGTAGCCGCCGACCACCCAGCGGTGGTCGATGACCCAGCCGCCGCGGCCGCCCGAGGTGCTGATGAGCTGGTCTCCCAGCGCGCTAAAGCCGCGGTGAAAGCCACCGTAGCCGCCGTTGTCGTGGTCCTCGTCGCTCCGCTTGGCGCGGGCGCAGGCGCAGTCGCCGGCGCAGGCCGCAGAGGCCTCGGCCGCGGCGGCCGCCTCGGCCTGGGCAGCGGCGGCCTCGACCTGGGCCGCGGCGGTCTCGAGCGCCTGCTCGGCGAGGGCGGCGGCGGCCTCCAGCGCCCGCTCGGCTTGGGCGGCGCCGCGCTCGGGTCCGGCGGCGGGCGCGGCAGCGGCCGGCGCAGGGTCGGCGGTGAGCGGGGCGAGCTCGTCGGCGGCGGCGAGGGCCGGGAGCCCGAGGGCGGCGAGGGTGAGGGCGAGGGCGCGGGTCGAGGGCATGGGCGCTCCGGGGCGGGCGGGGGTCGCCGCCCTCAACCCCGGTCCGGGCCCGGGATGTCACCCCGCGCGGGCTCCGCCTTGCGCTCAGGCCCAGGTGTTGAGCAGGTGGCCCGAGAAGCCGAACTTCGCGGCGAGCTTGTCCTGCTGGCGGGCGACCAGCTGCTGGAGGTGGGCGTTGCTCGCCTCTGATCCCGAGAGCGCCTCCTCGAGGTCCCGCAGGAAGGACTCCGCGCTCTTCCCCGCTTGGCCGCCCGCCTGCATCAAGGTCTGGAGGTTCTCTTTGGCATCGGCGAGGGTGCGCTGGACCTGGGCCGGGTCGACCCCGACCGGCCCTGACATGCGGGCCGACTCGGCGCCGTCCATGGTGCCGCGCAGCTCTTGGCTGATGGTGTTGACCACCGAGAACAGCCGATCCACATAGCTCGGCGGCCCCGGCGCGCGGGTGGGCGCCGGTCGCGCGCCGCCGGACACGCCGGGCGGGGTGGTGGCCGCGCGGGCGGCGGTCGCGGTGATCGAACGGGTGCCGGCGCTGGGGTCGACGCGCATGGTGAGCTCCTGCGGGCAGGAGTTCGGCGCCGGCGGTGGGGCCTTGAGGGTCCTCGGTGCGCTTAGAGGTCCTGCACCGCGGCCTTCTCAAGGGCCTCGTCGTTCTTGCGCTTGGCCTCGATCATCGGGACCGAGGCGTAGGCCACCCGCACAAAACCGGTGTCCTTGTCGAAGGTGTAGGTCAGCAGCACCTTCTTGCCCACCCAGCGCTGCACGCCGGTCTCTTCGTCGGCCTTGGTGGCCGGGCCGAAGGCCTCGACCAGGGCCCCGAGCAGCGGCTGGGCGTTGCGGTCACCCCAGGCCACCAAATCCACGGCCATGAGCTGATCCATGTAGCAGGTGTAGGTGACGTCGAGGAGCTGGGCCCGGCCGACCTCGAGGCCATCGGACGGCCGCGTGTAGTGGAGCATGCCGAGGTAGGGCGCTTGCTCTTTGCTCAGCTCTTGGCCCAGGCCGTCTTTCACCGCGGCCTTCACCGCGCCGGTGTTGCCTTTGAGGCCATCGATCTGGTCGCACCGTTGGGTGAGGGCGACGTCTCGAAAGCCGTTGCGCTTGTCGAGATCCTTGAGCGAACCGGCCGAAGCGACCTGGACCAACAACAGCCCGACCCACAGCATCATGACCCCCAGCGCGAGCGATGGCGCGCCGCGCGCGCTTATCCAACCACCGGCCGCTATGCTCGGCAACGGGCGCGAAGCGACCCCCCGCAGAGCGGGCGCGGGGCCGCGTTCGGGCAATGCCGATCAGGAGCGGGGATGGGTTGCGCACAGTGGGTCAAGGTGGCGCGCGCGGCGCTGGTGCTGGTCGCGGCGGGCTGCACGGGCGGCGGCGGCAAGGACGACGACTCGGCGGCCGCGGTCGACAGCGCGGACGGCGGCGCGGACGGGGCGGGCGACGGCGCGGCGGACAGCGGCGACGGCGTGGATCCGGGCACCTTCCCCGAGGGGCCGATCGCCTTCACGCTGACCGCCACCGGCGCGGCCGACTTGAACCTCAGCTTCTCAGCGCCCGACTGCCCGTACCGGGTCGGCGGCACCTCGTTTCGCCAGACCTGGCGCGGCGAGGGGCACGTCTTCGTGCTGATCGTCGAGGTCTCCCGCGACTTTCCGGGGACGGCGGGCACCTACGCCGCCGCCGGCCAAGCCCGGGTGCGCCTGCAAGAAGAGGCCGGCGGCAGCCTCGCCTACTACGACAGCGCGCTTGGCGATGGCGAGGTCAGCGTCACCTTCGATGGCTTCGACGTCGACGCGAGCCAGGCCTGGGGCAGCTTCAGCGCCGGAGCGCTCGGCGACAGCGCCGGCGGCCGCCTCGAGATCGGCCCCCAGCCGCTGCCGATCTGGTGCCCGAGCCTGCTCTGAACCCGCTGGTCCCGCTGGTCCCGCTGGTCCCGCTGGTCCCGCTGGTCCGGCTGCACCCGCTGCACCTGCTGTGCGCGCGGACCCCGCGGCCTGGGCTCAGCCCGGGCGCGGTGTGGCCTCGAGCTGCGCCGCCGCGAGGTGCGCAGCGGCGAGGTGCAGCGCGCAGATGGTCTTGGCGTCGGTCAGCGCGCCGCTGCGGATGAGGCCCAGCGCCTCGGTCAGCGGCATCCGGTGCACGCGGATGTACTCGTCGGCCTCGGGCGCGCCGGGCGCGGGCCGCAGGCCCGTGGCCAAGAACAGGTGGATGCGCTCGTCGGTGAAGCCCGGGGTGGTGTGGATGGCGCCCAGCGGCAGCAGCGCGTCGGCCTGAAGCTGGGCCTCTTCGGCCAGCTCACGGGCGGCGCAGGTCGCCGGGGCCTCGTCGGCCTCGAGCACGCCGGCGGGCACCTCCCAGATCATGCCGCCGGCGGCGTGGCGGTGCTGCCAGATGAGCGTGACCGTGCCGTCCTCGTGCAGGGGGACGATCGCCGCGGCGCCCGGGTGGCGGATGATCTCGAGGGTGAGCGTGCGACCCGAGGGGAGCGTGGCCTCTTCGAGGCCCAGCTTCACGATGCGGCCGGCGTAGACCTCACGGCGGCCGCTCATGCCGCCGACCGGGGCCGGGCGGCCGGTGCGCAGGAGCGGACGCGGGGGGCGTGGGCTGGGCTCATGCGCCATCCTCAGGCAGCGCGGGGCTGGAGCGCTGCGGTGCGGAAAAATGAAACGAGCCGGACCCGAAGGGCCGGCTCGCGACGAGTGCGGAAGAGAGGACTCGAACCTCCACGATGTCACCACCACTAGATCCTGAGTCTAGCGCGTCTACCAATTCCGCCACTTCCGCGCACTCGCGATGTCAGCAGGCGGGGCTGGGGGCCGGCGTTCAGGCGACGCCGCAGCCGAGACTGCAGGTCAGCGGGCATGCCGCGCTGACCCCGGCTCCTTAACCAACCCCGCCCGCGGCGCAAGGGCGTCGGGACGAAATTCCGTCGGCCCGCCCGGGGGGCGCTCCGCGGGCGGCGCTCACCGTCCCCGGGGCGGGGCGTCGAGCGCGTAGACCCGGGCGCCGTCGGCGGCGAAGAGCAGCGTGGCCTCGCGGAGGAGCGCCTCTTCGAGGATGGCCTCGGGCGCGTCATAGAGGGCGCGATAGTCGGCGGTGCTCAGGAAGGGGTAGCCGGCCCGGAGGAAGGCCGGCGGTCCCACCAGCAGGTGGGTCACGCCGGCCGCCCGCAGCGGCGCGAAGGGGTCGCCGGGCGCCCGCAGCAGCAGCACCCGCAGCGGCGTGTGGTCCTCGACGCTGCCGAGGCGGCTGCGGCGCGCGATCCCCAGCAGGTCCCAGCTCCGCACGAGGCCGATGACCGCGTCCTCGCCGAGGTGGGCGTTGGCCCAGGCCGTGGCGGCGGCGGTGGGCTGCGCCGCACGCAGCGCCGCGGCGGCGGTCGGGTCGAGGGCCGCGGGGCCCCGGCCGGCGTGGACGGTCAGCGCGGGCCAGAGGTCCGTGGGGGCGCCGGCCAGCGCGAGGCCGATCAGGGCCCGGGCGGGCCAGGGGGAGGTGCTGGGCGCGGCCTTGGCGAGCTCAAGCCGGACAAGGCCGTCGAGCGCGCTGATCACGAGCAGGGGCAGCAGGGGGAGGAGGTGGCGCAGCCACTGCGGCCCGGCCGCCCATCCGGCAAGGCCGAGCAGGAGGCCGACCCGACGGCCCCAGCCCGCCGGGCCCGCGGCGCCGACCAGCGCGAGCCCGAGCGTCGGGAGCATCGCGGGGTGCAGGTGGCCGAGGAAGCGGAAGCTGTCGCGCTCGGCGGTGAAGATCACCCGCAGCGGCAGCAGCGCGAAGTCGAGGGCGCCGCGCCCCGCGCCGTACTTGTCGAGGTGCTGGAAGGGCAGCGCTTGCCCGTCCGGCAGCGCCCAGCCGGCGTAGGGGAACAGCGGGTGGAGGCCCTCCATCACGTTGCGCAGCCACCACGGCGCGAGGCAGGCCCCGGCGAGCGCGAGCGCCCGCAGCGCGCCGCCTGCGCGCAGCCCGGACAGCACGACCAGCGGCACCCCCAGGGCCGCGGTGTACTTGAAGCTCAGGGCGATCCCCAGCAGTAGGCCGCAGCGCCACGCCCGCCCGGCCTGGGCCGCCCCCGCCGCGGCGGTCAGGGCCAGCGCGACCGGCAGGTTGTTGCCGACCACCGGCGCCTCGGCCAGCACGGTCCAGCTCAGGCCAAAGAGGGCCGGGCCGAGCGCGGCGCCGGCGCGGCCGGCGATCCGCTCCCCGATGACGCTGAGCTGAAGCAGCGCCGCGGCGGCGATCCCGAGGTGGGTCAGGGCGGCCGCGGCGGGCCCGCCCAGCTGCAGCAGGCCCGCCCAGAGGCCGATGAGCAGCAGCGGTCGGCTGCCGTCGGGGGACAGCGGACCGCCGACCAGCGCGCCCTCCTGCAGCATCCGCGCCCCGAGGCCGAGGTGTTGGTAGAGCACGTCGGTGTCGGTGGGCGGGGCCAGCGCCGTCGGGGCGGCGATGAGGCACAGGGTGAGGGCGGCGATCCCGCCAGCGATAGGCGCGGTCAGAAGGGGGGATGGTTTGCGCGCGGCGAGCGCGAGGCCGAGCGCGGCGCCCCCGAGCACGGCGGGTCCGGGCGGCAGGC
>JBJONS010000735.1:0-3346 GCA_046051725.1 Pseudomonadota bacterium
GGATCTGGCCGGGGCGCGCATCCGCCGGCGCTGACCGCAGGTGGTCCCGGTCGCGCTGGCCCGCGCGCTCAGCGCCGCAGGTCGTCCCGGTAGCGCTCACCCGCGGCCGCCCGCCGCAGCAGGCCGGCCGGGGGCGCGAAGCGGGCCCCGTGGGCGGCCTCCAAGCGGGTGAGCGCCGCCGCGGCGCCGGCGAGGTCTTGGTCGAGCAGGCTCAGCGGCCCGCCGGTGCAGGGCGCGAAGCCGAGGCCGAGGATGGCGCCCACATCGGCGTCCTGCGCGCGGATCACCACGCCCTCGTCGACGGCACGGGCCGCCTCGACGGCCTGGGCGAGCAGCAGGCGCTCGGACACCCCGGCGAGCGAGGGCTCCGGCGCGCCCGCGCCCAGCGCCTGGGCCAGCGGGCGCAGCCCTGGCCAGATCCCCTGCCGGCGCCCCTCGGCGTAGGCGTAGAAGCCGGCGCCCTCGGCCCGGCCGGCCCGCGGGGCGCGCTCCGGCGCGCCGTCGGTCAGGGCCACGAGCAGGGCCTCGGCGGCGGGCAGGCTGCGGCCGGTGTAGCGAGCCGCCTCCTCCATCACGTGCCGGCCCAGCCGCAGGCTCACCTCGTCAAAGACCTGCAGCGGCGGCACCACCATGCCGGCGGCCCGCGCCGCCTGCTCGACGAGGCGGGCGTCGACGCCCTCGGCCACGAGCTGCAGCCCCTCGAGGATGTAGGCGGCGAAGACCCGGGTGGTGTAGAACCCGTAGCCGTCGTTGACCAGGATCGGCGTCTTGCCCAGGCGACGACAGACCGACAGCGCCCGCGCGAGGCTCAGGTCGCTGGTGGACGCCCCCCGAATGACCTCAACCAGGGGCATCTTCTCGACCGGCGAGAAGAAGTGCAGGCCGAGGAAGCGGTCGGGCGCCGCGCTGGGCCCGGCGAGCTCGGTGATCGGCAAGGCCGAGGTGTTGCTGGCCCACAGGCCGTTCTCGGCGAGGCGCGGCTCGATGGCCTGCAGCACCGCGTGCTTGACCCGGGTGCGCTCGGCCACCGCCTCGATCACGAGATCGACGCCTTCGAGGGCATCATCGTCAAGGGTGCCCCGCACCCGCGCGATCACGGCAGCCTGCTCGGCGGCGCTCACCCGGCGCAGCCCGGCGGCCTCGGCGGCGACGTGGGCGAGCCCGCGGTCGAGCGCCGCCTGATCGATGTCTTTGAGCACGACCTCGTAGCCGGCCTTGGCGGCGATGAACGCGAGGCCAGCCCCCATCATGCCGGCGCCGAGCACGCCGATCCGCCGCACGCCGTCGTCTTGGCCGGGCGCGAGGCGGGGCAAGCCGGCGTGCTTCTCGGCCGCCGACTTCGCATGCCACAGCGTGCCGATCATCGCCTTGGCCTGCGCGCTCACCACCAGCCGGGCGAAGGCGCGGGCCTCGACCTCGAGCCCGCGGACCAGCGGCAGGCGCGCGCCCTCTTGCACGACCGCCAGCGCCGCGGCCGGCGCGGCGTAGGCCCCCCAGGTCTTGCCGTAGATCATCGCCGCGGCGCCCACCACGAGGTTGCGGAACAGCTCGGTGTCGGGCTGGGGGCCGGGCCAGCGGGGGCGATCGCGGTCCCAGGGCTGGGTGGCGGCGCCGGCGGGCGGGGCCCGCAGCCAGGAGAGGGCCGCGGCCCGGGCCGAGGCGCGATCCGGCTCGAGCGCGTCGATGAGACCGGCGGAGAGGGCCTTGTCGCCGCGGAGCACCTGCCCTTGGGCGATGACCTCAAGCGCGCCCTGCAGGCCGATGAGCCGCGGGAGGCGCTGGGTGCCGCCCCCGCCGGGGATCACGCCGAGGTTGACCTCGGGCAGCCCCACCTGCAGCTTCGGCCCGGCCACCGCCACCCGCCGGTGGGTGGCCAGCGCGAGCTCGTAGCCGCCGCCGAGCGCCGCCCCGTCGATGAGGCTCACCACCGGCACGCCGAGGGTCTCAAGCCGCCGCAGCTGGGCGTTGAGCGCCTGGGCCGCGCCGAAGACCGCCGCCGCGTCGGTGAGGGCCGCCACGAAGTCGAGGTCGGCGCCCACGCAGAGGTCGCGGTGGGCGCTGCTCAACAGCAGCCCGCGGGGCCCCGCGCCCGCGGCGGCCGCCGCGTCGATCTGGTCGAGCGCGCCGGTCAGCCCGGCGAAGAAGGCCGGACCGATGCGGTTGACCCCGCCGGGGCCGGCCAGCTCGAGCTCCCAGAGCAGGGGCTCGCCCTCGAGGGCGAACAGCGCCCCAAAACCCGTGTCCCGCCACAGCTCCTGCCGCCCGTCTGCGCTGCCTGCCGCGTCCGCCATGCGCCCTCCCCTGCCGCTGCCGCGGCGCTCCGACCGAAGAGGGTTCGTCTCTCCCCTCCCCTCTCGTTCAACCGCCGCCCCTGGTCACACCCGCTCGATGATGGTCGCGATGCCCATGCCCCCGCCGATGCACAGGGTGACCAGGGCCGTGCCCAGGCCCCGCTCTTCGAGGCTGTCGAGCGCGGTGCCGAGCAGCATCGCGCCGGTCGCGCCGAGCGGGTGCCCATAGGCGATCGCGCCGCCATCAACGTTGATCTTGTCGAGCGGCACCCCCAGCGCCCGCGAGAACATCAGGGGCACCACCGCGAAGGCCTCGTTGACCTCGTAGAGATCGACGTCGGCGGCCGACATGCCCGCCTTGGCCAGGGCCTTCTGCGCCGCCGGGATGGGCCCGGTGAGCATGATGATCGGCTCGGCGCCGGCCAGGGCCACGCTGCGGATGCGGGCGCGGGGACGCCAGCCGTGGCGGGCGCCGGCGGCCGCCGACCCCACGATGACCGCCGCGGCGCCGTCGACGATGCCCGACGAGTTGCCGGCGTGGTGCACGTGCTCGACCCGCTCGACGGTCGGGTAGCGCATGCGCACGAGCTTATCGAGGCCAAAGTCAAGGCCCATGGCCGCGAACGCGGGCTTGAGCTTGGCCAAGCTCTCGAGCGTGGTGCCCGGCCGGGGGTGCTCATCGTGGTCGAGCACCACCAGCCCCGCCTCGTCTTTGACCGGCAGCAGGCTGTTCTTGTGCAGGCCGCGGCCGATGGCCGCCGCCGCCCGCCGCTGGCTCTCGACCGCATAGGCGTCGACCTCGGCGCGCCCAAAGCCCTCGAGGGTCGCGATGAGGTCGGCAGAGATCCCTTGGGGGACGCCGCCCACGCTGAGCAGGCTGCGGGCGTCGAGCATGGCGCCGCCGTCGCTGCCCATCGGCACCCGCGACATGGCCTCGACCCCGCCGGCCACGACCAGCTCGAAGTAGCCCGAGGCCACCATCGCCGCGGCGTGGTTGACCGCCTCGAGGCCCGACCCGCAGAAGCGGTTGAGGGTCACGCCCGGCGCCGCGAGGT
>JBJONS010000736.1:0-4025 GCA_046051725.1 Pseudomonadota bacterium
GTCCCCCCATGCACCCCTCGACCAACGCAGCGCGCCCTGCGGCCGCGCCCCGGGAGAACCCATGACCGACGCCTCCACCCCCCGTGTCCGCTCGTGGCTGCTGGGCTCCTCCTCGGCAGCCCTTTTTGCCTCCGCCCTCGCCGTCGCGCCTGCCCTCGTCAGCGGCTGCGACGTGGCCCAGAAGCTGGGGGTCAAGACGCCCGAAGCCGGCCTCAACCGGGTCGATCTGGTCCAGTCGCCCAGCGCCAACAAGCTGTTGTCCTGGGGCTGCTTTGAGTACTTTGGCGCGGCCACCTGCCAAGTCGCCGGCTTCAACAGCAAGCCCGACCGCGACAACATGCGGTTTAGCTTCGACATCGTCTTTGACCTCAGCAACGACAACAACTTCGGCATCCCGTTGGTCGAGGTGCTGATGGGCGTGGCGGTGTTCGACGACAACAACCTCGGCGCGGTCTGCATCAGCTTCTGCGACCCCGACAAAGAGGACTGCGTCCCGACCACCGACGCCGAGGGCGCCTGCGACGCCGAGAACGCCCAGGATGTCCAGAGCGCCGGCGACATCATCCCGACCAAGGACGAGATGCTCGAGCTCGCCTCGGACGTGGTCAACGGCACCACCGAAGAGAACTGGCAGTTCAAGACCATCCCGGCGAACGGCAGCACCGAGGCCCACATCCAGTTCGACTTCGACATCGGCGTGATGCTCGGCATCCTCGAGGATCTGTTCAACGAGGCGGTCGGCTCCTACCTCGACGGCCGCACCCCCGACTGGATCATCCCCTACAGCATGGAGGGCTCGGTCTTCTTCGACGTGCCCAACCTTGGCAACTACGCGGCGGGCTTCGGGCCGTTTGACGCCGAGTGGCAGGTCGGCGGCTGAGGTTCGGCCGGTCGCAGAGCGCGGGTCGACGCCGCCTCTGCGCTCCTCCTCGACAGAGGTCCGGGCTCGCTCCGGGCCTCTGCTCGTTTTTGGTCGCCGGGGCGCGCGCGGCCGGTCGGCGCGCGCTCAGCCCCCGGCGCCCTCGAGCTCGATCCGGCTGAGGGTGAGCCGTCCGCCGGAGGTGGCGTCCTCGTAGAGCAGCACCCACCAGCTCCAGCCGCCGGTCGGCGCCTCGATCGAGAAGCTGCGGAGGACCCGCGGCCAAGCCGACCGGGAGCTGCAGGCCTGCTCCTCGAGCCACCAGCGCGGGCGCTCGGCGTGCCCGACCACCAGCGTCTCGAGCAGGTCGTAGTCGCCGACCAGGTCGCTGTGATCGAAGATGGCGAGCAGGTGGCCCTCGCCGTCGGCGGCGAGGGGGCGCGAGGCGTCGACCGCGTCGAGCTCTTGCACGGCCCAGCCCTCGCTCGGGTCCCAGATGGCCAAGGAGGCGTCCACGCCGCTGATCGCGCCGACCGCCTCGGCGGGCGCGGGGGCGTGGGGCACCTGCCAGCGCCCAAAGCGGCGCACGATCCGGCCATTGGGCAGGGCGCCGACGTAGAGATCCTCGGCCGGGCCGCTGTCTTCGAGGCCCTCGAGGGCCGGGTGGTCGACCGCCCGGCCGGTCCGCAGGTCGACCGCCGCCCAGCGCTGGCCCTGGGCCTCGGCGGCGTCGGCCCCCAGCGGCACCAGCGCGACCTCGCCGACCAGGGCGCCGCCCCCTTCGGCTTCGGTGGGCTGGCCGCCGATGTCGACCCACCAGGTCGGCAGCTGGACCAGCGCACCGGTCTGCTCGATCACGCGGAAGGCGAGCGTCTGCCCATTGTTTTGGCGGTAGAGGAACAGCGGCGCCTCGGTGCCGTCGACCAGGCGCAGCGCCGAGGCCGGGGTGCTCGGGTCGGCCGAGAAGACCCGCTCGCCGCGGCGCAGCCCGGTCCAGGGGTCGATGGTCGTCACGCGGTAAATCGCCGAGGTGCGTGGATCGAGGGGATCATCCGCCGAGGGCGGCGCAGCGGCGTCGCGGGTCAGCAGCACGACCGTCGAGCGCCCGCTGGCCAAGCCAAACAGCGCGGCGTCGCCGACGTGGCCGTCGAGGCTCAGCGCGTCGACGCGCAGGTCGCCCAGGCCCTCGCTGAGCATGTCGGGCGCGGTCTCGGAGAAGACCTGGTCGAGCACCCAACTCTGGGCCGGGTGCTCGAGCGCCAGCCCGCAGCGCGCCTCGACCGCCCGCAGCAGGTCGAGGCCGCGGGGGCCGCGCTCGCAGAGGCGGGCGAAGGCCTCGCGCTCTTGGGCCTCGCGGGTCGGGTAGAGCGCCGCGGTGATGCGATCCACCGGGAGCTTCTCGGGCATCTTCATCGAGGGCAGGTCGTGCTCGCGGTCCCAGGCGTGGCAGAGCTCGTGCACGGTCGTGCTCGGCTCGGCCCCCGAGATGACCTCGATCGCGTTGTGGGGACCGTAGTAGCGGCCCATCGCCAGCCCGCCGTTGATCTCGGCGCGCACGTCGACCCCGGTCACGCAGACGCCGTCGAGGCCGGTCCAGGCGGAGAAGTCGGCGATGCCCTGGGCGACGGTGCCCTGATCCCAATCGGTGGAGACCGCGTCAGGGTCGCCGATCTGCATGTCGCCGAAGTCGGGGCAGCCGCAGCCGGGCGCCCCGGTCCACAGGGCGAGCGCGAGCAGCGGCAGGCCCTGGGCGCGGCGGCGCGGGGCGCGCTCGGGCGGCTGGCGGCGGGATCGTGCGCGCATCGGCCCTCCTCGACGCAGCGGCGCTAACCCAGGCCGGGGAGGGGCGGCGCTGGTTATCGGGCCGGTGGTCCCACCCCGCACCCGACGAGGAACGCATGAGCGCACCGATGAGCGACCCCCAGGGCCAAGCCGGCGCCGCCCCCCGCTATGTCTACAGCTTCGGCGGCGGCGTCGCCGACGGACGGCGAGACATGCGCGAGCTGCTCGGCGGCAAGGGTGCGGGCCTGGCCGAGATGACCAACCTCGGCCTGCCGGTGCCCCCCGGCTTTACGATCACCACCGAGGCCTGCCGGCACTTCTTCCGCAACAACGAGCAGTGGCCCGAGAGCCTGTGGGCCGAGGCCCAGGCGGGCATCCTCCAGGTCGAGGCCCTGACCGGCAAGCGCTTCGGCGATCCCAGCAACCCGCTGCTGTTCAGCGTGCGCTCCGGCGCCGCCCAGTCGATGCCCGGCATGATGGACACCGTGCTCAACCTGGGCCTCAACGACGAGACCGTCGTCGGGCTCGGCAAGAAGAGCGGCAACGAGCGCTTCGCTTGGGACAGCTACCGCCGCTTCATTGGGATGTTCGGCGACGTTGTGTTGGGTGTGCACTACACCCGCTTCGCGCGGGTCACCGACAAGCTGCGCGGCGACAAAGAAGAGGGCGAGCTCAGCGTGGATCAGCTCAAGCAGCTGGTCGGCGAGCTCAAGGCGGTCATCGTCGACTCCTTTGGCACCTTTCCGGCTGACCCGCTCGATCAGCTCCGCCTCGCCATCAACGCCGTGTTCCGCAGCTTCAACACCCCGCGCGCCCGCTACTACCGCAAGTCCAACGGGCTCAGCGACGACATCGGCACCGGCGTAAACGTGCAGGCCATGGTCTTTGGCAACATGGGCGAGGGCAGCGCGACCGGCGTCGCCTTCACCCGCGACCCCAAGACGGGCGCCCGCCGCTTCTTTGGCGAGTGGCTCCCCAACGCCCAGGGTGAGGACGTGGTCGCCGGCACGCACACGCCGATGCCGCTGACCCGGGCCCAAGATCCGCAGGGCGCCCTGCCGAGCCTGCAAGAGGCCATGCCCGCGGTCTTCGCCGAGCTCGACTCGATGCAGGCCCGCCTCGAGAAGCACTTCGGCGACATGCAGGACATCGAGTTCACCATCGAAGACCAGCGGCTCTACCTGCTGCAGACCCGCAGCGGGAAGCGCACCCCCGCCGCCGGCGTGCAGATCGCCGTCGACATGGTCAACGAGGGCCTGATCACCGTCGAGAAGGCGCTCGGGCGCATTGATCCGGCGCAGCTTGAGCTGGTGCTCCGCCCGGTGCTCGACCCCGACGCGCCCCGCAAGGTCGTGGCCAAGGGCCTCGACGCCAGCCCGGGCGC
>JBJONS010000737.1:0-4919 GCA_046051725.1 Pseudomonadota bacterium
TCGCCGCGCCGATGGCGCCGGCCTCGCCGCAGTGGGGGTGGACCACCACCTCAGCGTCGGGCACGCGCTCTTTGATGTAGTCGACCTGGGCCTTGACCGCCGCGAGGTTGCGTTGGGTGCCGCCCTGGAGCACGAAGACCCGGCCGAACTCAGCGAGGCGGGGCACCTGCACGACGTACTGCCACACGTTCTTCGGCAGCACCTTGGCGAGGCCGGCGAGCATCTCGGGCGCAGAGAAGCCCTCTTTCTGGAAGTTCACCCGGTCGGCGTCGAGGAAGACCGCGCAGCCGTAGGAGAACTTGGGCGAGAGGTCGGCCGCGAAGGCCGTGTCGGCGTACTCGTGCAGCTTGACCCCGAACTGGTCGGCCATCGCCTGCAGCAGCATGCCGTTGCCGGCGCTGCACTGGTTGGACAGCTTGAAGTCGCGCACGTCGCGGCCGCCCTCTTTGTCCGGCGCGAGGAAGAGGACCTTGATGTCCTGGCCGCCGATGTCGCAGATGACGTCGGCCTGGGGCACAAAGCGCACCGCCGACATCATGTGGGCGACGGTCTCGACGATGTTGACGTCTGCCTTGACGCTCTCCTCAAGCACGTTGGCGGCGTAGCCGGTCGCGCCAAAACCCATGCACTGAAAGTCAGCCCCCTGCCCGGTCACCCAACCTTGGATCTCGCCGAGGATGTCTTTGGTGTCTTGGATGGGGTTGCCCTTCGACAAGGTGTAGGCCTTGTAGAGGACCTCGCCGGTCTCGTAGTCGACCAGCACCGCCTTGCTGCTGGTCGAGCCGCCGTCGAGGCCGATGACGCCGCGGCAGGTGCTGCCCGGGATCAGCGTGGCTGCCGTGAAGGTCGGCACGCGGTAGCGCTCGGTGAAGGCGGCGAGCTCGTCGGTCGAGCGCACCAGGGGGCCAGCGGCGCTGGCGCCGAGCCGGGCCGCGCGCCCGTTGAGGATGTAGTCCTTGAGGCCGTCGAGGCCCTTGTACTTGCCGAGGCTCGGGTCATCGCGCAGCTCGGTGCTGCCGAAGATGACCGCGCCGAAAGCGGCGTAGTACTGCGCGTTCTGCGGGGTGTAGACGAGCTCTTCGATGGGCTTGTCTTTGGGGTAGGCGTGGCCGCGGCTGTCCCACGTCTCGGGGATGCGCATGCGCCAGCACTCGACCAAGAACGGCAGGTAGGTGTTGGGGCCGCCCAGCAGCAGGACGTTGTGCCGCAGGGTGTTGCCGCGGGTGAGCACCGAGAGGTTCTGGTGCACGATCGCGTCGGCCAGCGAGTTCATGATCTCTTCGCTGGGGATGCCCGACTTCACCAAGTTGACGATGTCGGTCTCGGCGAAGACGCCGCACTTTGCCGCGACGTGGTGCAGCTTGGTGGGGTCGAACTTGATGTTGCGCACCGCTTCGGGCGCCATCCCCACCTTGATCATGCACTTGTCGATGGTCGCGCCGGTGCCCGAGGCGCACTTGTCGTTCATGCTGGTCAGCGCGGTCTTGTTGCCGGTCGGCTTGCCGTCGTCGTCGACCTGCTCGCGGAACATGATGATCTTGGCGTCCTGGCCGCCGAGCTCGATGACCGCGCCCACGTCGGGGTGCAGGGCCTCGACCGCCAGCGTGACCGCGTTGACCTCTTGCACAAAACGCGCGCCGAGCGGGCCGCAGAGGGGGCCCGAGCCCGAGCCGGTCGCGAAGATGCGGGTGTCTTTGGCGTTCGGGAAGTCGTGCCCGATGCGGATCAGCAGCTCGAGCACCTTCTCGGGCTGGCGCGTCTCGTGGCGCTGGTAGTCGCTCCACAAGATCTCGCGGCTGACCGGGTCGCAGACCACCGCCTTGACCGTGGTCGAGCCGATGTCGACGCCGATGTGCACCGAGCGGACCTGGGGGTGGGTCGGGGCCTTGCCGATCAGGCCCTCGAGCGGGTCGGGCACCTCGGCCGGGGCGGGCTCGGGGGCCGCAGCGGGGGCGCTGTCTTCGGCTTCGGCCGCCCCCTCGTCGATCATGGCCTCTGCCAGACCGCTCTCGTCGATGGAGGCCTCAGAGATCGCAGACTCGGTGCTGTGCGTCGCGGACATGGCGGCTCCGGCGCGCGGGGGCGCGGTGACTGACACGTCAGTCTATCGCCGCCGCGGCCCGGTGGGGGCCCCGCGGCCGCCGCGCGGGCACTTTTTGGGGAGGGCGCCTCGCGGTCCTGCGCAGACCGCGGCGTGGCCCGCGGGGCCGGCCGACCGGGCCGGCGGTTAGTGTCCGCCGATGACGCGCAGCACCCCCATGAGCCCCGATGACCGCCGCCACCTGTTGCTCGGGTCGGCGCGGCACGTGTTCGCCGCCCGCGGCTACCACGCCGCCAACGTGAGCCACATCATCGAAGAGGCCGGCGTCGCCCGCGGCACCTTCTACAACTACTTCGAGAGCAAGCGGGCGGTCTTTCAAGAGGTGCTGCAAGAGCTGATGTTCGAGGTCGCCTCGGCGGCCCGGCCCATCGATCTGCGCCAGCCGATCGCGCCGCAGGTGCATGACAACGTGGCCAACGTCGTGCGCGCCGCCTGCGCCCCCGACGTCGCCCGCATCTTGCTGGCCGAGGCTGTCGGCATCGATCCCGAAGGCGACGCCGTGCTGGCGCACTTTTACGCCCAGGGCCTCGCCCGCATCGAGGCCGCCTTGGCCTTGGGCCAGCAGTTCGGCGTGGTGCGGCCCCTCGATCCGGCGCTGCTCGCCGCCTGCGTCCTCGGCATGGTCAAAGAGCCGGTGTTCCAGGCCGCGCTCGCCCAGCGCCCGATCGACGTCGAGACCCTGGTGGACGTGATCGCCGCGGTGCTGACCGGCGGGGCGCTGCGGCTGACGCCCGACGCCTGAGCCGCCGCCGACGCCCCCCGACGCGCCTCTCAGCGTGCCTGCTTCCTCCTGGTCCTCCCCCGCACCCGCGCGCCGCCGCGCCCCACGCCCGGAGCCCCTGATGTCGCTTGACCTCCTCAACGCTGCCCTGCGCGACGAGCTCGCCCAGCTCTCGGCCGACGGCCGCACCAAGGCCCCCGAGCGCGTGATCGACGCGGTGGTGCCCGCTGCCGACGGGCGCGGTCCGCGCTACCGGCTGGCCGGCGGCGAGCAGCTCTACCTGCGGATGAACTCGAACTCCTACCTCTCGCTCAGCCACCACCCGGCGGTGCTGGCCGCCGCCGACCAAGCGACCCACGCCTACGGGGTGGGTCCCGGGGCGGTGCGCTTCATCGACGGCACGTTCACCGCCCACATCGAGCTCGAGCATGCGGTCGCCGACTTTGTCGGCCGCCCGGCCGCCCGCAGCTTCAACAGCGCCTACACGACCAACCTCGGCGTCGCGCTGGCCCTGCACACCAAGCGCACGTATTGGATCGGCGACGAGCTGAACCACAACTGCATCATTCGGGCGATGCGCATCGCCGGCGTGCCCTCGGCCCAGAAGGCGGTCTATCGCCACAACAACATGGCCGAGCTCAAGGCGGCCATCGAGGCGGTGCCCGCCGACATCGACCGCGTCATCGTCATCTTCGACGGCGTGTTCTCGATGCGCGGCGACCACGCGCCGATCGACCAAATCAACGCCATCCTCGCGCCGCACCGCGGGCGCTTCCCGGCGGGCCTGATCACCGTGGTCGACGACAGCCACGGCGTCGGCGCCTTCGGCGCGACCGGCCGGGGCACCGAAGAGGTGGTCGGGGCCAAGGCCGACGTTTTCGTCGGCACCTTTGGCAAGGCCTTTGGGGTGAACGGCGGCTTTGTGGCCAGCTCTCCCGAGGTCATCGAGGCGGTCCGACAGAAGGCCGACACGACCATCTACACCAACCCGCTCGGCGTGCCCGACTGCGCGGCGGCGCTGGCCGCGGTCCGCATCGCTGCCAGCCCCGAGGGCCGCGCGCGCCTGGTCCACCTGCACGCCCGGGTCGCCCAGCTGCGCGCCGGCATCGCCAGCCTCGGCATGGAGAGCATCCCCGGCCTGCACCCGGTGGTCCCCCTGATGGTGCGCGACACCGACCGCACCCGCGCTCTGGTTCGCGGATTCTTTGAGAATGGCGTGCTGGTCGTTGGTCTGAACTATCCGGTCGTGCCCAACGGCGACCAGTCGATCCGCTTCCAGGTCAACGCCGCCCACACTGAGGCCGACATCGCCGAGGTGATCGACGTGCTCGGGCGGATCCGCTGAGGTGAGCGGAGCGGCGCCCCTCCCGCCGGTCCACCTGATCCTCGGGCACCTGCGCGCGGATCTCGACGCGGCGGCCGGCCAGCTCGGCTTGGCGGAGCTCGCGCCCGGGGCCTTGCTCTGCGCGCCCGGCGGCCTCGCCCGCGCGGCGGAGGAGGCGCTGCGCCGCCTCGGCCTGCTCGACCGCTTCCTGGACGAGGGCGCGGTCATCGAGGCCCTCGCCGCCCGCGGCCTCGGCGCCGTCTGGGTGGCCGATACGGCCCGCGCCGAGCGCCTCGGTACGCTCACCCACCTGGTGGAGTCCAGCCCAGAGGTGCTGTGCTGGGTCACCCACCCGGTCCGGCCCGGAGATCTGCCGCGCGCGCCCGGGCCCGCCGCCGCCGCGGCCTGCGCCCAGGTCTGCGCCCGGCTCGCCGAGGCGGGGGTGCGGCCGCCCGCCCCCGTCGCGACCGCCCTGCTGCTCGGCATTCACGAAGACAGCGGGCACTTCCTCCACCCCAGCACCACCGCGGCGGACCACGCCGCCGCCGCCGCCTGCCTCGGCTGGGGCGCGGAGCCGGCGCTGGTCGGGGCCCTGCGCCCGATCGGCCTCAGCCCGGCCGCGCTCGAGCTGGTCCACACGCTGCGCGCCCGGGCCGAGGTCGAGCAGGTGGGCGCGCTCGACGTCGCCTTCGCCGCGATCGACCTCGACGGGACGCCGGCCGAGCTGGGCCCCGCGGTGGCCGCGGCCCGGGTCGCCGGAGGCTGGGCCGCGC
>JBJONS010000738.1:0-3282 GCA_046051725.1 Pseudomonadota bacterium
GGGTGGGTGGGGTGCGCGCGGGGGGACCGCCGCACACCTCCTCATCCGGACTCAGGCGCGTCATGAACGACCCGCCTGTCCCTGGTGACATCTCGTGACAACAACTGGGGATCGGCATGGGATGCCCCCTGCGCATGGACCCCGGCGAGTACTACAAGCGGGCCGTCGACGTCGACGCGAAGAAGCTGGTCGCCAGCTGGTCGAGCGTCCTTGAGCCCAAGGCGGTGGGCGTCGCGGCGGCCGCGCAGTGCCCGCACAACATCCTGTCGATGGCGGTGCTGGGGCTGCCGATGGGGGTGCCTCGGCATGGGCTTGAGCTGCTCGCCGATGCGTCCGCCCTCGAGGCTGGTGGTCGCTGGGTCGCCGAGGTGCACCCGGCGGTCGCGCTCGGCTGGTGGTACGCGCGGCAGGGGGCCGGCTCTGCCGTTCGTTTGCCCCGCTACAAGGGCAACGACGACGCGGTGGATCGGGTGAGGGGCCGGCTTGTCGAGCTGCTGCAGCCCTTGCGCGCGCTCATCGGGCCCGAGGCGTGGGCCTTCCTCGACAGCGACGCCGGTGGCGGGTCGACCCTCAAGAACGACGACCAGCTCGACGCTTGGGTGGCCTGGCTGCTCGGGCGCTTGTTGCTCGCGGGGCGCGCCGAGCTCTGGCGGGGGGCGGACGCAGCGGCTGTCCAGCGGGACGGTGGGTACTACGTGCTGCCGCGGGCTTGACCGGGGTGGGGTGGGCTGGGGTGCGCGGGGCTTTTTCGCTGCGCACCGCCGGCCTTAGGGGTTCATGCAGCAGCGGTAGTCGCCGACACCGCTGGTGGGGCTGCTGCCGTAGCTCGTGCGCGTGCATGGGGTACCGGTGGCAGAGTTCAACACGTTGATCGAGATGGCCGAGGTCAGCTCTGTGGCGTCGGTGGCCTCGGCGGTCAGCCCCAAGGCGCAGGCCACCATGAGCTCGTCGGCCCGGCAGAGGCGGCGGCCCACCGCGTCGCAGGCGCGGGCTGCGTCCACGTAGGTCTCTGTGCCGCGCTCGTTGATCTCGATGCAGCTGTCGCCGACCGCCACCATGTCGGCCGGGCATCGGCGGAGGTCGGTGAGACGGGTGCAGATCCAGCCCCCGCCGCTGGTGGCCACCGCGAGCTCATCGGCGGCGCAGCCGAGCGCGCCGAGGGTGTCGTCGTCGCCGTCGGCGAGGTCAGCGGGCACGTCGTCGAGCTGTGACCAGCCGAGCCGGTCATCGACGGTGCGCAGCGGGGCCCCGCCCATGGTGCTGCCGCTCGACAGATCGACCGGGCCCGCGGCCAAGGCGCCGGCGAGCTCGGCGGGGCCGCAGGCGCAGGTGTCGGGCTCTTCGGGATCGACGACGGGCGGGCCATCGACGCCGTCGCAGTCTTGATCGAGGCCGTCGGCGGTGGGGTCTGGGCGCCCCGGGGCCCGCGCGGGGTCGCGGTCATCGCAGTCGCCGCCGCCGCTGGCCACGCTGGCCGCGCCGTCGCGGTCCACGTCGGTGCCGTCGAGGCCGTCGCAGTTCTGGTCGAGGCCGTCGCCCACGATGTCGGTGGCGGCCGGGTTGGTGGCCGGGTTGCCGTCGTCACAGTCCGACCCGGCGGTGGCGGCCCCGGGGTAGCCGTCGCCGTCGCCGTCGGGGGGCGCGCCGCAGGCGTCCAGCGCGCCGTCGCCGTCGCTGTCGATGGGCCCGACCCGCGGGTCGCGGTCGTCGCAGTCGCCGGCGCAGGCGCTGGCCCCGTCGCGGTCTTGGTCTGCATCCGACGCGGTCGGGTCGGCGTCGTCGCAGTCGAGGCCGCCGCTCTCGATCGAGGCCGAGCCGTCGCCATCGGCGTCTTCGCCGTCCACGCCGTCGCAGTCATCGTCCAGGCCGTCGCTTGCGCTGTCGGGTCGCCCCGGCGCGCGGGCCGGGTCCCGGTCGTCGCAGTCGGCGCCGCCGCTGGCGGCGCTGGCCTCGCCGTCGCCGTCCACGTCGGTGCCATCGACGCCGTCACAGTTCTGGTCCAGGCTGTCCCCTGCGATGTCGGTGGCGGCGGGGGCGATGGACGGGCTGCGGTCGTCGCAGTCCGGCCCGCCCGAGGCCGCGCTCGCGGCGCCGTCGCGGTCGGCGTCCACCCCGTCGAGCCCGTCGCAGTTTTGGTCGACGCCGTCGCCGAGGCTGTCGTCGAGCCCCGGGGCCCGGGCGGGGTTGGTGTCGTCGCAGTCGGACGCGGCAGGGCTGCCATCACCGTCGACGTCATCGACCGCGCCCCCGTCGCCGCCGTCGGGCGGGAGCGGATCGCCGTCCTCGTCGATGACCCCGCCGGCCGGCAAGGGGTCATCGGCGGGCTTGGCCCCCTCGCAGGCCGCGAGCCCGAGCAGCAGCGCGGCGACGCA
This sequence comes from Pseudomonadota bacterium, assembly GCA_046051725.1. GTDB lineage: Bacteria > Myxococcota_A > UBA796 > UBA796 > UBA2385 > JAEUKK01. Next base: position 2,373 of record JBJONS010000738.1, read on the forward strand.
GGCGGAGCGGGACGTCGCCGCCAGGGGCTGGAGCACGGAGATATGGGCGGCGCGGCGCGGCAAAGCGGACATGGGGGGCCTCCGGGTCGGCGACGGCTATCGCGGACCCGCCCGCAGGACCATGCGGCGGCGCGACGGAGGGGGCCCGGCTACTTCTTGTCCTTGCCCTTGGGGCCGCTGCCCTCCCCATCCATATGGCCCTTGAGGGCGGCCTTGAGGGCGGGCAGCTGGGCCTTGCGCACCTCGATGTAGAACTCGCGGCCGTCGCGCTCCTTGGCGGTGAGGCGCCCGCGGGTCAGGCCCGACTCCCAGCTGAAGTTGTCGAGCTGGTGCATCTTTCGGGTGTAGCCCTTGGTCTTGAAGAAGCGCTTGCACTCGATCTCGATGGTGGCCTTGTCGATGGTCACGCGGGTCGCGTGAAAGAGGCCGGACTTGCAGATGGTGCCGTCGACCGAGGCGGAGACGCGCTTGTCGGCGGTGAACTTGCCCTGGGCGAGGGCGGTGGTGGGGAGCAAGAGCAAGGTTAGGAGGAAAGTGCGCAGCATTGGCAATAAAACCTCGACGTCAGCGGAAGTCTGCATCTGGCCATCGAGCAGTGTGTTGAACGCACCTGCGGGGCCGTGAATCTGAGTGGGTGTCGGGTCACGCAGGGTCCGTACAACTGATTGGCGAAGCCGGTGGCCCGATGAGAGGCCCGACTCGTCCTTGCTCACTGACAGGACGAGAGAGTCGCGGCGGTGCTCGCGCGGCTTGCGTCAAACGCCTGATAGGAACAGTTTCCGATCTCACCACAACAGCCCCCCGACCCCGAATAGTAGTTGTAGGTGGTCGCCGAGCATCCGGTGATGTACACTCCGTAGGTCCCGCACGCAGGAAGAGTGCCGCTCCAGCCAGCTGTGTACGTAATAAC
>JBJONS010000739.1:0-5743 GCA_046051725.1 Pseudomonadota bacterium
GAGCCCTGAGCCCCGCGCCGGGTTGACCGGCGGGCGCCCGCAGGCTATTGGGCGCCCGCCTGCGGCCGGTCTCCGGCGGCAGAGCATCACGCCGGGCCAATGGCCCGTCCCTCTGGTGCCCGCGTGCGCGGGTCGGGGCGGGGCACCGGCGGTCGTCCAACCCAACACGGGCGCCTTCTGCGCGCCACCGGGTCCGCTCCATGTCTGTCACTCTCCGCGACCTCCTCGAGGCTGGCGTCCACTTCGGCCACCAGACCCGCCTGTGGAACCCCAAGATGCGCCCGTACATCTACGGCGAGCGCAACGGCGTCCACATCATCGACCTCCAGAAGACGGCGGTCAACCTCCTCCACGCCACCCGCTTCATCACCGCCACCGTGGCGGGCGGCGGCACCATCCTCTTCGTCGGCACCAAGCGCGCCGCCCAGGAGATCGTGCAGGAGCAGGCGGCGCGCTGCGGCGGCTACCACGTCACCTACCGCTGGCTCGGGGGTCTGCTCACCAACTTCCAGACCGCCAAGAAGTCCATCGACCGTCTCGTCTCCCTCGAGCGCCAGCGCGACGAGGGCCGCTTCGACGCCTACACCAAGAAAGAGGCGCTCGAGCTCACCCGCGAGATCAACAAGATGGACAAGTCGCTGGGCGGCATCAAGACGATGAAGTCGCTCCCGGCGATCATCTTCGTGATCGACCCCAAGCGTGAGCACATCGCCATCCGCGAAGCCCGCCGCCTCAACATCCCGGTCGTGGCGCTCTGCGACACCAACTGCGACCCCGAGGGCATCGCCCACGTGATCCCGGGCAACGACGACGCGATCAAGAGCATCCGCCTCTTCACGACCGCCATCGCCGACGCGGTGACCGAGGGCAACGACCTCGGCCGCAACGGCGGTGACCAGCCGATCGTCCGCGGCAACGACCTTGACGTCGAGATCGTGCGCCGCCGCGGCGCCGAGCCGGTCGAGACCGAGGACCGCGACGAGGCCTGATCCCGTCCCCTGGTTGACCCTGACCCATCGCGCCACCTCGCGCACCGGGAGGGGCGGCACCTTCTGTGCCGCTCCGGAAGGTGCCGGGGCGCTGCACCCTGGAGCTGCCAATGAGCGTCAATGACATCAAGGTCCTGCGTGAGCGCACCGGCGCCGGCATGAGCGACTGCAAGAAGGCCCTCGGCGAGAGCGACGGTGACATCGAGAAGGCCATCGACTGGCTGCGCGTGCGCGGCATCGCCAAGGCCGCCAAGAAGGCCACCCGGGCCGCCACCGAGGGCATCGTTGAGGCCTACATCCACAACAATGGCTCCATGGGCGTCTTGATTGAGGTCAACTGCGAGACCGACTTCGTCGCGATCAACGAAGACTTCAAGGCCCTGGTGCGGCTGCTCACCAAGCAGATCGCCGCCGTCGAAGAGACCGCCTACGTCAACATCGACGACATCCCCGCCGATGTGACCGACCGCGAGCGCGCCGTGCAGATCGAGCGCGTGATGGGCGAGGGCAAGCCCCGCCAGGTCGCCGAGAAGATCGTGGAAGGCCGCATGAAGAAGTGGCAGTCCGAGATCTGCTTGATGGAGCAGGAGTGGTTCGTCGACGACAAGCAGACGATCCGCCAGATCGTCGACGCGGCCGTGGCCAAGTGCGGCGAGAACATCAAGGTCCGCCGCTTCGCCAAGTTCAAGCTCGGCGAGGGCCTCGAGAAGAAGTCCGATGACTTCGCCGCGGAAGTGGCGAAGATGACCAGCGGCCAGGCCTGAGCGACGCCGCGCGGGCGGGCCTCCCCGCCCGCGCAGGCGCCCCCGCCCCGGTCGGGCGCCCCCCGACCGGTCTCCCACCAGTCCCCGGTGAGGCCATGAGCAGCCCCGTCTACCGCCGCGTCCTCCTCAAGATGTCTGGCGAGATGCTCGCCGGTGGGAAGGACGGGGGCATCGACCCCGAGACCATCGCGCGCTTCGCGGAAGAGATCGACGAGGTCCGCGCGCTCGGGGTCGAGGTCGCGGTCGTCATCGGCGGCGGCAACATCTTCCGCGGCCTCGCCGGCAGCTCCAAGGGCATGGACCGCGCGCACGCCGACTACATGGGCATGCTCGCCACCGTGATCAACGCGCTCGCGCTGCAAGACGCGCTGGAGCGCCAGGGTGTGTACACCCGGGTCATGTCGGCCATCACGATGAACGAGGTGGCCGAGCCCTACATCCGCCGCCGGGCGATGCGGCACCTCGAGAAGGGCCGGGTCGTCATCTTCGGCGCCGGCACGGGCAACCCCTACTTCTCCACCGACACGGCCGCCGCCCTGCGCGCCGCCGAGATCCAGGCGGACGTCATCCTCAAGGCGACCAAGGTCGACGGGGTCTACGACAAGGACCCCAAGAAGTTCGCCGACGCGCGGCGCTTCGACAAGCTGAGCTACCTTGAGGTGCTCAACCGCGGCCTCGGCGTCATGGACGCGACCGCGATCAGCTTGTGCATGGACAACGCCATCCCCATCGTTGTTTTCGACCTGAGCAGCCCGGGCAACGTCCGCCGCGTCGTGTGCGGCGAGCCCATCGGCACGCACCTGCGGCACGAGGCCTGAGGGCAGCGTCCACCCCGCGGAGGGACCCATGATCAACGAGTACATCTCGTCCATGAACGAGGACTTTGAGAAGGTGGTCGCGCAGCTCAAGCGCGAGCTTGGCACCATCCGCACCGGTCGGGCGACCCCGGCGATGCTCGACCATGTGCAGGTCGAGGTGCGGTCCTACGGCGCGAGCATGCCCATCAACCAGCTCGCCAGCGTCAGCGCCCCCGACCCGCGGCTGTTGGTGCTCAACCCCTGGGACAAGTCCACGATCCCCGACATCGAGAAGGGCATCCTCTCGGCGGGCATGGGCCTCAACCCCAGCAACGACGGCCAGGTCGTGCGCGTGCCGATCCCGGCCCTCACCATGGACCGCCGCCGCGACATGGTGAAGCAGCTCGGCAAGATGGCCGAAGAGGCCCGGGTGCGCGCCCGCGGCGTGCGCCGCGAGTACAACGAGCTGTTCAAAGAGGCCGAGGACAGCAAAGAGATCACCGAGGACGATCTCAAGCGCGCCCTGGTCAAGGTCCAAGAGGGCACCGACGCCTGCGTCAAGCTCCTCGACACCCTGGCCCACGACAAGGAGAAGGAGGTCCTCGAGGGCTGATGGACGCCACCGCCCCTCTCCGCGTGCCCCGGCACGTCGCCGTCATCATGGACGGGAACGGCCGCTGGGCCGAGTCCCGCGGCTTGCCGCGTGAGCGCGGCCATGAAGAGGGCGCCGAGAGCGTGCGCGAGATCGTGCGCGAGTGCCGCCGCGCCGGGGTCGAGGCCCTGACGCTCTACAGCTTCTCCACCGAGAACTGGAGCCGGCCGGCGCCCGAGGTCGGCGCGCTGATGTCCCTGCTGCACCGCTACGTGCTGCACGAGCGGGCCGAGATCATGGAGCAGGGCATCCGCCTGCGGGCCATCGGCCAGATCGACCGGCTGCCCTTCTTCGTGCGCCAGCCGCTCCGCGCGCTGGTGTCCGAGTCCAGCGGCAACCGCGGCATGACGCTGAACCTCGCGCTGTCCTACGGCGCGCGGGCCGAGCTGGTCGACGCCGCCAAGGCCCTGGCCGCCAAGGTGGCCAGCGGGCGCATGCGGGTCGAGGACATTGACGAGCAGACCTTTGCCGGCGAGCTCAGCACCGCGGGCCAGCCCGACCCGGACCTGCTCATCCGCACCAGCGGCGAGCTGCGGGTGAGCAACTTCCTGCTCTGGCAGATCGCGTATGCGGAGATCTACGTCACCGAGCTGCCCTGGCCCGAGTTCCGCAAGGCCCAGCTCGAGGACGCCTTCCGGGTCTTCTCCCAGCGGCAGCGGCGCTTCGGAAAAACCGGCGCCCAGCTGCGGGCCGAGCCCCGCGGCGCCTGAGCGCCCCGCGCGCGCCCGGACGGCGCCGCGTGTGCGAGCCTTGGGCTCCGCAGCCCGCCCCCTTCGCGCCCCTTGAGGCCGGTCTCCATGAAAGAGCGTCTCCTCGCCGCCGCCGTCGGCCTCGTCCCTGTGCTCGGCGCCATCCTGTTTGGTGGCGTGCTCGGCGTCCAGATCATCGTGTTCATCGCGCTGCTCATCGGCCTCGACGAGTACGCCCGCATGGCCGTGCCGAGCCGCCCGCGCGAGACCTCGGCCGCGCTCTGCCTCACCGGCGGCGCCATCTACGCGCTGCTGCAGTGGGGCGACCTGCGGGTCGCGCTGGCCGTGCTCGCCCTGTCGGCGGCCGGCCTCATGACCGCCGCGATGATCCGGGTGCCCGACACCGACGAGGGCGCCAAGGTCGCGCTGCGTTTGGTCGCCGGCCTGGTCTACGTGCCGGTGCTGTTCTCGTTCCTGCCGGCGCTGCGCGAGCTCGACCCGGGCAGCGCGGGCGTGGCCTGGGTCTTCCTCGTGCTCGTCATCACCTGGTTCGGCGACACCGGCGCCTACTTCGCCGGCCGGTTCTTGGGCAAGCACAAGCTCTTTGAGCGGGTGAGCCCCAAAAAGACGTGGGAGGGCGCGATCGGCGGCATGGTCGCCGCGGTGGGCGGCGCGGTGCTGGTCACCCAGCTCGGCCTGCCCAAGGTGGGCGTGCACCACGCGATCATCCTCGGCGTGGTGGTGGACGCCATCGGCATCGTCGGCGACCTGGTCGAGTCGATGCTCAAGCGCGCCTTTGGCGTGAAGGACTCCGGGTGGATCATGCCCGGCCACGGCGGCATCCTCGACCGCGTCGACGCCCTGCTGTTCACCGCCCCGGCGGTCTGGCTCTACGCCCGCGCCTTCGACCTCGGCTGAGCCCTGGCGCGCACCGACCGCCCGCTGCTGCTCGCCTGCGCGCTGGTCACCGCCGCCCGCCTCTATGTCGCCGGGCGCGTCGATCTCGGCGATGACGAGGCCTACTACTGGCTGTGGAGCCAGCGCCTCGCCTGGTCCTACTTCGACCACCCGCCCGCGGTCGCCTGGCTCATCGCCGCCTCGGTCGCGCTCCTCGGCGACACGCCGCTCGCCCTGCGCGCGCCCTTCGCCCTGCTCGCCGGCCTGCTCCCCCTGCAGGTCGCCGCCTTGAGCCCGCCGCGGGTCGCCCGGCTCGCCGGCATGCTCACGCTGAGCGCGCCGATGTTTGGCCTGATGGCCGTCTTTGCGAGCCCAGACCTCCCGCTCATCTGCGCGGTGCTCGCCGCGCTGCGGCTCGACCGGCCGGGCCGCCGACCCGCGCCGGCGCGCAGCCTCGCCGTGGGCGGGCTCTGGGGGCTGGCCCTGCTGGCCAAGCTGCCGGCGCTCCTGCTGGGCTTGGCCCTGATCCCCCGCGCGGCGCGCCGGGGCCCGGGTGACCTGCTCGCCCTGCTGCTCGCCGCCGGCCTCGTCTGGTCGCCGGTCCTGGCGTTCAACCTGGGGCATGGCCTGGTGATGTTCCGCTTCCACCTCCTGGAGCGCCACGTCCAGCCGCTGGGCGCGGTCGGCGGCCTGCTCGCCTTCCTCGGCGGCCTGCTCGCGCTGGGCCTCGGGCTCCTGCTGGGCCTCTCCGCCCGCCACGGGCAGCGCGCCGGCGGCTGGGCGCTCGGTGTGGCCTGGATCACGCTGTTCTCGGCCTCCGCGCTGCGCACCCGGGCGCTGCCGCACTGGGGCGCGCCCGGCCTCGCCCTCCTCGCGCCCGCCGCGGCCCTCCGCCTGCGCGGCCGACCCCGCTCCCGCCGGGCGCTGGTGGTCGGCGGGCTCGCACTCGGCGCGG
>JBJONS010000740.1:0-2631 GCA_046051725.1 Pseudomonadota bacterium
CCATCTGCACGCCCACGGTCGAGTCGACGCGGTCGGCCGCCTCCATCAACGCGGTCAGGGCCACCGCCTCGAGCGTGGGCTCGAGCGCCCAGCCGGCGATGGCCTCGCGCACAGCGTCGACCTTCTCGCCGTTGTGGGGCTGGAAGAAGCGGCTGTCGACGCAGTAGGTCTGGGTGAACCAGCCGGCCCGCGGCGGCAGGGCGTTGAGGGCGGCGATGAGCTCGGCGGCGGCGTCCCCGTGCACCTCGGCGTCGGCCTCGAGGTAGCAGCGCGCCAACACAGCGGCGTAGGCGTTGTGATCGTTGGCGGTGACCGCGAAGCCCCGCGCCTTGAGCGCGTGGCCGACCCGCGCGGTGCCCGAGAAGGCGTCGAGGGCGGTCGTCGGGCCCTGCCCGTCGTCCAGCGCGGCGATCACCGCCGACAGCAGGGCGCGCTTCGACCCGATGTACTTGATCATGCGCGCCTCACCCTTCGACCGCCGCGTCCCAGGGCGGGTCCCAGGCGCTCTGCAGCGCGCCCGGCGCGGCGGCGAGCAGGTCGAGCAGGCCGGCGAAGCGCGGGTGCCCGCCCAGCGTGGCGGCGTCGCCGATGAGCACCAGCCCCCGGCGCGGCCGCGACAGGGCCACGGTCAGGCGCCGCGGGTCGGCGACAAAACCGAGCTGGCCATCGGGGTTGCTGCGCACGAAGCTGACGATGAGCACGTCAATCTCGCGGCCCTGGAAGGCGTTGACCGTGTCGACCTCGACCCCGCCGAGCGCGGGCAGCCCGCGCAGCCGCTGCACCTGGGCGCTGTAGGGGGCGATCACCGCGAGGCGCTCCGCCGGCAGGCCCGCCGCCCGCAGGGCCTCGGCGGCGAGGCGGACCAGCCGCAGCTCGCCGCGGTTGAACAGCGAGGAGGTCAGCGGGTCGCGCTCTTCGTCCATGCCCGCCCCGGCGGTGTCGACGAAAATCGCCTGGGGCAGCAGCCAGCCCGGCGCGGCCCGATCGGGCGGCAGCAGCGGGCCCACCGGCTGGTCGGCCACCGCGGGGTGCGGGCGGTAGGCCGGCCCGTAGACCGGCTGCACGAGGCGGTGGATGGGCGCCGCCATGCGGTGCTGCACCTCGAGCATGGGGGTCCGGGCGCCGAGGCCGGCCGGATCGGCGGCCAGCAGGCGCTCCATCACCGAGGTCTGCAGCGGGGCGGGCGGGCCGAGCACCACCGGCCCGAGCTGGCAGGGATCACCGACCAGCACCAGCTTCTCGGCGAGCGGGATCAGGCCATAGATCGCCGGCTCGAGCGCCTGGGTGGCCTCGTCGACCACCGCCACCTTCACCTTGGGCAGGGCCTCGGCCTGCATCGCCAGGGTGCCGAGCGTGAGCGCGATCACCTGGGCGCCCGCGATCACGTCGGCCTCGGCCCGGGCGGCCAGGGCCCGGCGCTCGGCGTGCAGGGCGGCGAGCTCGCGGCCCCTCGCCCCGCCGCGGGCCGCGCGGTCGAGCTCTTTGTCCAGCGCGCTGAGCGCCATGCCCGCCGAGGAGCGCTCGACCTGGCTGTCGAGGCAGAGCCCGCGGGCCGCCGGCGACACCCGCCAGGGCCGGGCGAGGCGCAGCACGCGCAGGCCGGCCGCGGCGGCGCAGATGGCGAGGTGGTCCACCGCCGCGTTGCTGTCGGCGAGGGCCAGCACCTGCTCACCGCGGGCCACCCGGGCCCGCAGGCCGGCGACCAGCGCGGTGGTCTTGCCGGTGCCCGGCGGGCCGTGGATCAGCGACAGGGGCTCGTCGTCGAGGATGGCCTCGAGCGCGCGGCGCTGGGCCTCGTTGAGGCGGGCGCCCTCGGGCCGGGCGGGCGGAGGGCCGACCGGCGCCGGCGGGCGCTGCACCGCGGCCGGATCGGTGAGCAGCGCGAGCAGCGGGCCGCCCACGCGCAGCGCCCGGGGCAGCAGCTCGCGGGCGCGCTGCAGGGGGCGGAGGTCGAGGCCCTTGCGGACCAGCACCTGGGCGCCCTCGACCGGCCCCTGCGCACCCCAGGGGAGGAGCAGCTCGGCCACCTGCGGGTAGACGTCGACCACCTCGGCCCGGACCCAGGGACCGCCGCCGCCTTGGGGGCCCCACTCGACCGGATCAGCGCGCTGCATGCCATCGTGGAGGAGCCCCCCGCTCAGCCGCAGCCGGAGGAGCAGCCGCCCGCGCTGGGGCTCGACGGCCTCGACCCGCAGGGCCGGCCAGGCGGCGCCGACCGCCACCTGCGCGGACCAGGGCAGGGCCTGGCGCTGCTCGTGGGCGGCGCGCTGCGCGTCCATCTCGACGGAGAGCGCCGCGGCGAGGGTCGCGATCCAGGCAGAGGCGGTCGGGTGGACGGGGTCGGGCATGGGCTCCTCGGGCCCCGACCCTATTCGCCCGGGCCCCTGGCGGGGGAGGCCGGGCGGGGCGGCCGATCCGGCGGAGCGGGCGGCAGGGCGGCGAGGCGGCCAGGCTGCCCGAGCCAGGCCCGCGCCTCCCACCGCAGGCGGGTGTCGACCTTGCCCGGCCGCGGCCAGTCGAGGGCCAGCGCCGCCCCCGACGGGGTCCGCAGGCGCAGGCCGAGCGCGAACAAGAAGAGCCCCTTGTCGAGCACATTGGGCAGATCAGCGCCGTAGAGGCCATCCCCGAGCA
>JBJONS010000741.1:0-4766 GCA_046051725.1 Pseudomonadota bacterium
CTTGGCCGAGACGTCGACCAGCCAAGAGAGCCCGGTGGCCAGCCCGTCGACGAAATTGCCGTCGAGGCGGGCGATCAGGTAGCCGTCACGCTCCCAGCTCGGCACCGTGCGGCGGCCCGAGACGGTCACCAGGCCGGTCGGCGCCCCGCGCAGGGCGGTGTCGCGCACCCGCCCCAGCTCGTCGACCGTGCCCTCGGGGAAGTGCAGCACCGCGAGGACCTCGCCCAGATCGGCGCTGAGCTGCACCATCAGCGCGTAGCCCGGCGCGGCGCTGTCGGTGCCCAGCGCGTCGAGCTCGACGGTGGGCACGCCGGACGGCACCCAGTCGAGGTGGTCGGCCCGGCCGACGAAGAGGAAGCTGCCGTCGGACAGGCGCAGGCCGTCGCGCAGGCGCAGGCCGGCGCCCTCGGGCAGGTAGCGCACCAGATCGACGCCCAGCGGCGGATCCAGCACCTCGCCGCCGTCGCCGCCATCGGCCCCGTCGCCGCCATCGGCCCCGTCGCTGCCGTCGCTGCCGTCTGCGCCGTCTGCGCCATCTGCGCCATCTGCGCCGTCTGCGCCGCCAGCGCCCTCTGTGCCCTCAGCGTCGCCGTCTTCGCCGTCGGGCTTGGGGGCGGCGCAGGCCGCGAGCAAGAGCAGGGCAGGGAGCAGGGGGGCGGTGCGGAGCGACGGCATGGGGCGGACCTCGGCGGGAGAGACGCGCCCAGGATAGCGCGGAGGCGGCCGCGGGCACGTCGATCCGCCGCGGCGCTGGAGGCCCCGATGCCCGCCGCCCCGCCGCCCGCGCTCGAGGCCTTCCCCGCCCGCGCCCACGACAAGCTGCGCTACGCCGACACCGACCGGCAAGGCCACGTCAACAACGCTGTCTTCGCCACCTTCCTCGAGACCGGCCGGGTCGAGCTGCTCTATGACCCGGCCGCCCCGCTGGCCGGGCCGGGGGCCAGCTTCGTCATCGCCAGCCTGCGCCTCGACCTGCGGGCCGAGCTGACCTGGCCCGGGCGGGTCGAGATCGGCACCGGTGTGCTGAAGATTGGCACCAGCAGCCTCACCTTGGCGCAGGCCCTCTACCAGGGGGCCACCTGCGCCGCGACCGGCGAGACCGTGATCGTGCAGGTGGGCCCCGACGGGCGACCGCTGCCGCTGGGCGCCGCGGCGGTGGTGCGGCTCTCGGCCCTGCGGCTCCCGGGCTGAGGCGCGCGCCTGTTTCGCCCGAACGCCGCGCACCGGGGGCGTTGCGGGGGCGGCGCCCCCGCCCATCGACCTCTCTTGTCTCGGGGCGCGCTGGTCTGCCTGCTCAGTAGACCGGGCCGAGGATCAGCCGCGGGTCGGGGTAGCGGCGCAGGGCCGCGGCGCGGTCGGCCAGGGCCACCGCCCCGGGCAGGTCGTGGGTCTCGGGGCGCTCCCAGCAGAGCTGCACGTGCAGGTGAGGCGGCCAGCCGCCGTTCTCGTGGGGCTCGCCCAGCCAGCCCAGCACCTCGCCGGCCGCAAAACGCCGGCCCACCGGGCTGCGGCGCAGGCTCTCGGCGCTGAGGTGCCCGAGCAGCACGTAGAGCACGCGATCCCCGACCGGGTGGGCGCAGACCAGCACGTGGCCGTAGTCGCCCGCCGCCGGGTTGAAGCCGGCGTGCTCGACCTCGCCGGCCGCCCAGGCGTGCACCGCGACCCCCGCCGGTCCCCCCAGGTCGAGGCCGACGTGCAGGTCGCGGGGCGCGGGCCCGTCGGTGAACAGCGGGGTGGTGTAGATGCCCCGCAGCTCGTCATAGCGTCCGATCTGCCAGGGGTGGTCGGGCAAGATCAGGCGGTCGGGAGGCGCGCTGAGGTCGACCACCACCGCGTGCGGCGGCAGCAACACCACGGGGTGGGGTGCGGGGAGCAGGGTGGGCGGCGCGTCGGACGCGGGGCGGGCGGTCACGGGGGCTCCTGGCGGGGCGGGGTGGAGGAGGGGGGCCACAGGGCGCCGGCGGCCCCCCTGCGCGCGCGGCCGCGTACCCCGGCGGGGGCGCCACCTGCGGCGGGCGCGGTCGGCGGGGTTGCGGGCCGGACGCCCGGCACCCGAGGCGCGGAGCAGCGGGCCTGACGCAATTCGCCCGGATCTGGTCCATTTGGGTCATGCTGGTCCACCGGGGATGTCCGGGCGATTGACGCGCGCCCCTGCTCAAGGGCGGCGGCGCGGCGCCGATGGTGGGGACAGCACCGGGCCCAGCCCCACCGGAGGATCTGATGAGCAAGCGCGTCCTCGTCGTCGACGACAGCCCCACCATCCGTCAACAGCTCACCATGACCTTCTCGGACGCGGGCTATGCTGTCGAGGTCGCCTTCGACGGGCAAGACGGCCTCGAGCGCCTGCGGGTGGATCGCGGCTTTCATCTGCTGGTGACCGACATCAACATGCCCCGCATGAACGGCGCCGACATGCTCGAGGCCGCCCAGGCCGAGGGCCTCACCGCCGGCCTGCCGATCGTGGTGCTGACCACTGAGGGGCACCCCGAGCTGGTCGCGCGGGCCAAGGCGGCCGGCGCACGGGGGTGGATGATCAAGCCCACCAAGCCCGAGGCGCTGATCACCGCCGCCGCCAAGCTCACGCGGGCGGCCTGAGCCATGGCCCCGCCCGCAGACGCCCAGCCACCCCCCCCGGGGGTCGTCGCCGCCGAGGAGCTCGCCGAGCTGCGGGCCAAGGTCCGCGCGCGCATCGAGGTCGCCAACAAGACGACCGAAGACGAGGTGCTGGCGCTCGGCGAGAGCATCCACGTCATCGTCAGCCAGGCCCGGGGCTACGCCGCCGAGGTGCGGACCGAGCTCGCTGGCCTCGAGGGCGACACCGGCATCAGCGCGGCCCTCGCCGGGCAGTCGTCCTGCGTCGAGCGCTTGTCGGAGCACGTCGGCGGCGGCCTGCAGGCCCTCACCAGCCGGGCCGGCGCCGCCGAGGCGCTGTGCCGCGACATCCTCGAGATCGGCGGTCGGATCTACGAGATCAGCATCGCCACCAAGGTGCTGTCGGTGAACGCCCGCCTCGAGGCGGCCCGCTCGACCGACGGGGGCAGCTTCGGGGTCATCGCCCACGAGATGTCCTCGCTCAACCAGCTCGTGCAGGCGTCCAACGACGAGATCAACGGCATCGCCCGCAAGCTGCTGGTCGTGCTGCCCGAGATCCAGCGCATGGCCACGGCGCTGCGGGCCGAGGCCGACCGCTACCGGGCCCAGATCGAGCTGCACGGCGCCGAGGTCGCCGACGGCGAGGCTGCCCTGCGCGCCGCCCTGGTGCGCTGCCTCGCGCTCGGCGAGGATCGGGTCGCCCGCATCGTCGCCGAGTCCCGGGCCGCCGCGAGCCACCTCGTGTTCCAAGACCCGGTCGCCCAGAGCCTGATGCGCATCGACGCCGACATGCACGCGCTCGAGGCCCGGGCCCGCGGCGAGGTCAGCGCCGCGCCGATGCAGGTCGAGCTCGGGCAGGCCCTCGACGGCGCCGCCGTCGTCAGCGAAGACGAGGACTTCATCTTCCTGTAGACCCCGGCGCCCCGCACCCCCTTCGCCCCCGCGGCCCGCTGGCCCCGGGGGCATCGCCGCGTCTGGCCGGCGGAGGGGCGATCTGGGCCGATCCTCTCGTGGAGATCAGCGCGCTGGGCGCGGTCCCGCTCAGGTTCGCCCGCGCCGGTCCGAAGGAGGAGCCGCGCCCTCTTCGCGCCGGAGCCCCTGTGTACGAGCCCTGGGAAGATGACCTCGCCGCCTTCATTCAGGAGCGCTTCGGTTTTCAGCTGCAAGGGCACAGCAAGAACGTGCTGCCGCTGGTGCGCGATCACCTCGCTGGCCGGCGGCAGGCCCCCGAGGCCTGGGTCGCCGCCCTGCGGCGGGCCGGCCCCGAGGACGCCGAGCTGCGCTGGCTGATCGAGGCCTTCACCATCGGCGAGACCACCTTTGGCCGCGACCCCGAGCAGCTCGCCGGGGTAGCCGACGCGCTGCGCCAGCGCGGCGCGGGCGGGCGGCGGCTGCGGGTGTGGTCGGCGGCCTGCGCCACCGGAGAAGAGGCCTTCACCCTCGCGATGCTGCTGGCTGAGGCCGAGCTCGCCGGCGAGGTGCGGGGCACCGATCTGAACGAGGCCAGCGTGGCGGTCGCCCGAAGCGGCGGCCCCTACAGCACCTACCGCCTGATGCCGCTGAGCCCGGCCGCCCGGCAGCGCTGGTTTCGCGCCGACGGGCAGGTGTGGAGCGTCACCCACGCCCTGCGGCAGCGGGTGTCCTTTGGGGTCCACAACCTGTTGGAGCCCGCGCTGACCGTCGAGGGAGGCTGGGACGTCATCGTCTGCCGCAACGTGCTGATCTACTTCTCGCCCGAGACCGCCGCCCGGGTCATCGAGCGCCTCGTCGGCGCGCTCGCGCCCGACGGGCTGCTGTTCCTCGGCGCCTCGGACCCCACGCTGGGCCTCGGCCCCGCCGTGCGCCGGGTCAGCGTCGGCAGCCGGGTCGCCTACCGCCGGGCGACCGAGGGGGAGCGGTCGCCCGCCGCGCCGGCCTGGTCGGTGGGCGCCGCCCAGGCCGGTCCGCGCCCCGCCGCGGGGCCGTCGCCCGCTGCGCGCCCGCCCGCCGGGCCCGATCCGCGGCTCGAGCGCGGCGCGCTGAAGCTCAGCCAGCACGACTTTGTCGGCGCCCTCGCCGACCTGCGCGGGGCCCTTGAGGCCGCGCCGGGGGTGGCCGACGCCCACTACCTCGTGGGGGTCTGTCTGCTCAAGCAGCGGTCGACCGCCCCGGCCGCGGCCGCGCTGGAACAGGCG
>JBJONS010000742.1:0-9448 GCA_046051725.1 Pseudomonadota bacterium
TGGTTCAGCGTGACCAGGGTGTCGAGCGCCCCCACCGCGTCGCCCACGCACTGGCTGAGCAGGGTCTGCTCGGTGGTCCGGCCGTCTTCGACCCGCAGGCCCTCGGCCTCGGCCGCCGCGCAGTCCGCCGAGGGGGTCCAGGCGCCGTCCGCGCCGAGCGCCGAAGCCGGCGCCGCCAGCGCGCGGTAGCAGCCCGGCGGCAGGGCCACGAACAGATCGGAGGCGAGGTGCCGGCTCTCGGGGTCGAGGACCTGCTCGACCAGGGCGATCTGCCCCGGGACCATGCCGTCGATGAGGTCGACCTGGCCGCTGATCAGCAGGGGGGTAAACGCGTCGCTCGCGTCACAGGCGATGCGCTCGACCTCGATGTAAAAACCGACCACGTCGCTCTGCCCGTAGACATCGACGGTCAGGGCCGCCCCGGTGGTCGGGCCCGTGTCGGCAGAGGGCGCGTCCACGCAGGCCGGCAGCGCCGCCGCGAGCAGAGAGGACGGCAGGAGCAGGGACCAGCGGGCAGCGGGACGGCGGGGCATGGCGAGACTCCAACAGGGCGACCCACCGCGGCGCGCCAGGCGGCGCGGGCGGCGGCGAGGAAGGGGTGTGCCTCCGTGATGCTCCGCGGCGGCGGCTCCATTCTGCCCAGCCGACCCTGCCGTTCGCGGAGAATTTCACCGGCGCAGATCACCGCGCTCCGGAGCTGCCCTCAGTCAGACCCGCGCCCGGCTCGAGCGCTTGCCGAGCCAGCGCTCGACCCGCTCGCGCAGCGCCTCGGCCCGCACCGGCTTGGCGATGTAGTCGTCCATCCCCGCGTCGAGGCAGCGCTGCTCGTCGCCCTTCATCGCGTTCGCCGTCACCGCCACCACCGGCAGATCGGCGTTGTGGACGCCCGCTTCACCGCGGCGCAGCGCGCCGGTGCAGGCGTAGCCGTCCATCACTGGCATCATGCAGTCCATCAGCACCAGCGCGAAGCGGCCGGCGCGCAGCCGCTCGAGCGCCTCGGCCCCGTCGCTGGCGACCTCGACCACGTAGCCGAGCCGCTCGAGCAGCATGACGGCGAGCTGCTGGTTGACGATGTTGTCTTCGACCAGCAGCAGCGTGGGGGTCTCGGCCCGCACGGGAGCCGAGGGCGCCTCGGCCACCGGGTAGGGCCGGCGCGCGCTCAGCGCCTCGGCCACGCGGTCGTAGAGACCGGCGGGGGTCACGGGCCGGTTCACCCACGGCAAGGCCTGCCACGGCGTGGGCGCGGGCCCGCCCACCATCACCAGGGTCGGCCGACCGGGCAGGCGCCCGGCCAGCTCGACGAGCGATCGGATGACCTCGGGCGCCAGCTCGGCGGCGATGAAGACGACGTCCAGCGGCCCGCCTGCGGCCTCAGACGCCCAGGCGACCCGGGCCTCGTCGAGCGAGCCGAGCAGCAGCACCTCGCAGCGCCACGACTCGAGCAGCATGCTCAGCTGGGCCCGCCCAAAGGCGCCCCCGTCGATCACGGCGGCCCGCCGCAGCTGCAGGGTCGGGGCGCTGCTGGCCTCGCTCTCGGGCAGCTCGAGGGCGAAGAGGGCCCCACCGCCGGGCGCCCGCGCGCCGCTGACGCTGCCCCGCAGCGCGCGGGCGATCTCTTCGCACAGGGCGAGGCCGAGGCCAGCGCCCTGGTGCAGGCGGTTCATGCCGCCGTCGGCCTGCTCAAAAGCGCTGAAGATGCGCTGCAGGTCGTCGGGGTGGACGCCCGGGCCCGTGTCCTCGACCTCGAAGCGCACGCGGCCCCGCCCCAGGCGCAGGCGCAGGGTCACCTCTCCGGCGGGCGTGAACTTGATCGCGTTGTCGAGCAGCTGGTCGAGGGCCTGGCCGAGCAGCCCGGGCTCGGTCCGCAGCTCGGCCTGACCGGCGCCCTCGGTGATCACGCTCAGCGCGAGGCCCTTCTCGCGGGCCGCCGCCGCCCACCGGCCCACCGCGGCATCGGCGAGGGGCGCCGCCCGGCAGACCTTGAGCGGCAGCTCGTGCCCGTCGCTCTGCAGCTCGGCGTAGAGCAGCACGTCGCTGAGCAGGCGCAGCAGCTTGAGGCCGTGGCTGACCACCTTGTCAGAGAGCTGCCGCTGCTCGTCGCTCTGGGCGAAGCCCCGCAGCAGCTCACCGGCCCCGACGATGGGGTTGAGCGGCGTGCGGAGCTCGTGGCTCATGCGGGCGAGGAAGGCCGACTTCGCGCGGCTGGCCGACTCGGCCCGCGCCGTCAGCATGCGGGCCTGCTCATAGGCCACGGCGAGCTGGACGGTGGTCGACTCGAGCTCGTTGTTGACGCGGGTCAGGCGGCGGTTCGCATCTTCCAACGCGGTCTTCGACGCGGTGAGCTGCAGCTCGTAGGCCCGCCGCTCACCCACGTCCTGCACCATCGACCAGACCACCACCCGCCCGCTCGGCTCGACCACCCGCACGCCCGACGCGATCACGTGCACCGCCCGGCCAGGGGTCGGCCGCACGACCAGGTCGACCGGCCCGTAGCGCCCGGCGTCGCGCAGGTCGGCCCGCACCTGCCCGAGGATCTCGGACGGCACGCCCACCAGCAGCTCATCGGCGACCTTGGGCTGGGCCGGGGCGATGATGCGCTCCATCGCCCGGTTCATGCGGAGGATGGCGCGGGTGCTGGGGTCGGACAGCGCGATGCCCACCGGCGAGAGCTCGAAGAGCTCACGGAAGCGGTGCTCGCTCGCATGAAGCTCTTGCTCACCAATGAGGCGGGCCGACACATCGCGCAGCAAGACCACCACCCGCGCCTGACCCGTACCGTCCAGGCGCGCTGCCGCGGCGGGCTCCATCCAGCGGGCGCCCATGAGGCCCGGCAGGCTCAGGGGGGCCGCGGTCGCCGCGCCCTCGGCCAAGGCCCGCGTGACCAGCGCCCGCAGCGCGCGCGCGGCCTCGGCCGGCAGGGCCGCGGCCAGGGACCGGCCGGCCGGCAGCGGGGCCCCGCCCGCGCCCGGGGGCAGGCGGTGCGCGAGGATGACGCCCTCTGCGTCGACCTCGATGAACTCGTCCGGGATGGCCGACACGGTGGCGTCGAGCTCGGCGTGGGCGCCGGCCGCCTCGGCGTGGGCCGCCTGGGCCGCCACCTGGGCGGCGATGAAGCGCGCCCGCAGCTGGTCGAGGTCCAGCCCGAGCTGCCCCAGCGCGTCGGCGCGGTCGGCGCCGATCGACGGACCGCTGAGGTCGGCGGCGCGGGTCCACGCCTGCACCTGCCCGGCGATCCGCCGCAGGCGCCCGAGCAGGCGCGCGTCGATCAGGCGCCAGGCGCCGACCAGCAGCGCGAGGTGCAGCGCCCCCATGCCGCCAAAGTACAGCACCAGCAGGGGGCTGGCGCCGCGCAGCAGCGGCTGGGGATCGACGCGCACCACCACCACGCCGGGGCGGCCCGCGGCGCCGGCGAGCCGGAGGGGCTGCCCGACCCCCAGGCGCCCGCCCTCCCCATCGGGGAGCACGATCCGCGCCGGCGGACCGCCCACCGCCTCGCGCAGCGGCCCCCGCCAGGCCGGATCGAGGCCGTCGGGGCTGGCCGCCGCCCCCGCGGTCGAGGCGACCAGCTGCAGCTCGCCTTGCCCGTCGAGCGCGAAGATCCACGCCCCGTCGACCAGCGGGTCGCCCTGCAGCACAGACAGCGCGGCCGAGAGCTCGGCGGCCCCGCCCTGCTGCCCCGCGTACTGGCCCACCACCCCGACCAGGGCATCGGCCCGCGCCTGGGCCGCGCCGCGCACCTGGGCTTCAAGCAGCCCGCAGGCGCCCGCCACCGCCAGCGCGACCGTCAGCGCCGCCCCGATGAGCAGCGGCGCCAGCGGGGCCGTGCGCAGCGGGGCGTGGGTCGGGGCCGGAGGCGGGGACGAGGGCATCGGCTCCTCAACGCGGCGGGCGCGCCGGCACGGGTGGAAGGGTCCCCTTCACCCGGCGCGCCGCTGCTGGAAAGGCCGATGTCATCCGCTGTAATGTCCCCCACGAGAGTCCAGAATGGGGACGCACGCCCCCGCACCCGGGCCGGCGCGGGGGGTCCAGGGCCCCTGGCCGCTCGGGAAAACGGCGAGGGCCCCGCCGCGGACGCGCCGCAGCGGGGCCCCGTGCGCCCGCGCCTCAGCGCCGACGGCGGAGGAGCAGCGCGCCGAGCAGGCCGAGGGCCGCGACCCAGGACGAGCGGGGCATGGCGCCGCCCTCGGTGGTCGCGCAGCCGCAGGCGCCGCCCTTCGGATCTTGCTCACCGTCGGGCCCGAGCGACAGGCCCTCCTCGGTCAGCTCGACGTCGTCCTCGGGGTCCTGGTCGTCGGCGGCCGGCACGTCGTCGGTGGGGTCCAGCGGATCGGTGCCCGCCTCGACCTCGTCGCCGTCGGCGACGCTGCCGCCGTCGGTGTCCTCGAGCAGCGGGTCGGTGCCGAGCCCGCCCTCGCCGGCCTCTTCGCCGTCGGTCAGCCCGTCGCCGTCCGTGTCCTCGGCCAGCGGGTCGGTGCCGAGCCCGCCCTCGCCCGCCTCGGCGCCGTCGCTCAGCCCGTCGGCGTCGGTGTCCTCGGCCAGCGGGTCGGTGCCGAGCCCGCCCTCACCGGCCTCTTCGCCGTCGCTGAGGCCGTCCTCGTCGGAGTCCGCCACCAGCGGGTCGGTGCCGAGCCCACCCTCGCCGGCCTCGGCGCCGTCGCTGAGGCCGTCTTCGTCGGTGTCGGCCACCAGCGGGTTGGTGCCGACCTCGCGGACCTCGGCGCCGTCGCCGAGCCCGTCGCCGTCGGTGTCAGGGATGAGCGGGTCGGTGCCGTAGACGCCGGTCTCTTCGCCGTCGGTCAGGCCGTCGCCGTCGGTGTCGGCGAGGTCATCGCTCGGGTCGAGCGGGTCGGTGCCGTCGTAGATCACCTCGTCGCCGTCGCTGCGGCCGCCGCCGTCGGTGTCGCCGACCAGCGGGTCGGTGCCGGTGCCAGCGCCGCCGTCCACGCCGAGCTCCTCGCCGTCGGTGAGGCCGTCACCGTCGCTGTCGCCCACGGTCGGGTCGGTGCCGGTGCCCGCCCCGCCATCCACGCCGGCCTCGTCGCCGTCGGTGAGGCCGTCGCCGTCGGTGTCCACGACCAGCGGATCGGTGCCGGTGCCGGGCTCGCCGCCCACGCCGACCTCGTCGCCGTCGCTGAGCCCGTCGCCGTCGGTGTCATCGACCAGCGGGTCGGTGCCGGTGCCCGCGCTGCCGCTGCTGCCGACCTCGTCGCCGTCGCTGAGCCCGTCGCCGTCGGTGTCGCCGACCTCGGGGTCGGTGCCGATGGTGCCCTCGGTGGCGTCGCTCAGGCCGTCGCTGTCGGTGTCGAGCACGTCATCGAGGCCGTCGAGCGGGTCAGTGCCGTCGGTGCCGAGCTCGTCGCCGTCGGTGCGGCCGCCGCCGTCGGTGTCGGGGTCGAGCGGATCGGTGCCGGTGGTGTCGACCTCATCGCCGTCCGTGAGGCCATCCTCGTCGGTGTCGTCCACCAGCGGGTCGGTGCCCGTGCCGCCGTCGCCGGCCTCTTCGCCGTCGGTCAGGCCGTCGGCGTCGGTGTCCTCGTCGAGCGGATCGGTGGTGAGGTCAGCCTCTTCGCCGTCGGTCAGGCCGTCGCCGTCGGTGTCGTCGACCAGCGGGTCGGTCCCGTCGATGAGCTCGTCCTCGTCGCCCACGCCGTCGCCGTCGGTGTCGAGGCCGGCGTCGGCGCCCGAGCAGTCTTGGTCGAGGCCGTCGCCCTCGATGTCGGTGGCGGCAGGAGAGATCGCGCCGTCGCGGTCATCGCAGTCGGTGCCGCCGTAGGCGTCGCTGTCGTAGCCGTCGGCGTCGGCGTCGTAGTCGGAGTTGCCGGCGCAGTCGCGGTCGATGCCGTCGTACCAGACGTCGCGGGCGCCCGGGTAGCGGGTCGGGTTGCTGTCGGCGCAGTCGGTGCCGCCGTAGGCCGTGCTGTCGTAGCCGTCGCGGTCGCGGTCGTAGTCGGAGTTGCCCGCGCAGTCGCTGTCGACGCCGTCGTACCAGGCGTCGGCCGCGCCGGGCCGGGTGCTGGCCAGGGTGTCGTCGCAGTCGGCGCCGCCGTAGGCGCTGCTGTCCACGCCGTCGCGGTCTGCGTCGTAGTCGCTGCCGCCCGAGCAGTCGGTGTCGACGCCGTCGTACCAGGCGTCGGCCGCCCCGGGCTCGACGCGGGCGTCGGCGTCATTGCAGTCGGCGCCGCCAAAGGCGCTGCTGTCGGTGCCGTCGCCGTCGGCGTCGTAGTCCGAGTTGCCGGCGCAGTCGCTGTCGACGCCGTCGTACCAGGCGTCGGCCGCACCGGGCTCGACGCTGGCGTCGGCGTCATTGCAGTCGGTGCCGCCGTAGGCCGCGCTGGTCGAGCCGTCGCGGTCGGCGTCGTAGTCGCTGCCGCCGCTGCAGTCGCGGTCGATGCCGTCGTACCAGATCTCGGTGGCGCCGGGGTTGCGGGTCGGGTTGCTGTCGGCGCAGTCGGTGCCGCCGTAGAGGCTGCTGTCGTAGCCATCGCCGTCGCGGTCGTAGTCGCTGGCGCCGTCGCAGTCGCTGTCAACGCCGTCGTACCAGGTGTCGGACTCGCCGGGGTTGATGCTGGTGTCGGCGTCGTCGCAGTCGGAGCCGCCGTAGGCCACGTCGCTGTAGCCGTCGCCGTCGACGTCCTCGAGGCCGCAGGTCGAGGTGCAGCCGTCGCCGGTCACCAGCGCGCCGTCGTCGCAGGACTCGCCCGGATCGACGTCGCCGTCGCCGCAGACCCAGCAGTCGGGGTCGGCGTTGTCGGTCAGGCCGTCGCGGTCGTTGTCGCGGCGGTCGCCGCAGACCTCGGGCGCGAACTCGATGGTGGTGTCGATGCGGAAGTTGCTCTGCGTCGTGTGGCGCTCGGCAAAGAACAGGTGGAAGCTGTACGATCCGCCCGGGGTGATGCCCGCGGCCGCGGCGATGGTGTCGAGGTTGACCGTCGCGGTCTGGGCGCCGTGCACGCCGCCCAGGTCGATGACCCGGTAGCCGTTGATGTAGACCCAGAGGTCGTCATCGCCGGTGAAGGTGAAGGTCTCGCCGCCCCGGTAGGTGAAGAAGGTGCTGATCTCGTAGGTGAAGTGGTAGTTGCGGCTGGTGCTGGCGTAGTTGCCGAAGCCGCGCCCGTCGATCGGGAAGAAGCTGCTGTCGGTGTAGGTGTAGACGCCGGTGCGGGTGTCTTCGGTCAGCGTAATCGTGTACGGGATGCTGATGTTGACGCCGCTGACGTCGTTGTACCACTGGTTGAACGAGGCCGCGCTGTTGACGGTCGGGTTGGTGTCGGCGCTGTTGTAGACCGGCTTGCCGTCGGCCCCGAGCGTCGTGGTGACGATGTTGCGATCGTCGCCGGTGCGGTACTCAAAGTCCGGGTTGGTGCTCGGGGTGAAGTCCCGGATCGTGCCGGTCAGGTCGAGCGTGGCGGCTGAGGCGAGGCCAGGGCCGAGCAGCAGGGCGAAGACCGACAGCGCGCGCGCTGCGGGGGCGGACGGGCGCGTGGGGCGACGGGGGGACATGGGCACTCCTGCGGAGGGGCGGCGCGGGGGTGGACCGCGGGGGGAAGGGTCGGGAGGGGGGGGACCCCGCACCCTGCCCCGATGGTGGGGGAAGAGGCCCCCGCAGGTCAAGCCCATGTCAGCCCGGACGGCGCGCCGCAAACAAAACGCGACAAAGCCGACACGGGATCGCCCGCGCTCAGGGCCACCCCGCCGTGGAACGCCCGGCTGGCGCCCGAGACCAGCCCCGCCGCCGCCGCCGGCCGCTCAGCCGTTCGCCTCGTCGGCGGCGCGCTCCCAGGTCGGGGGGTGGCGCTCGGGCATGCCCACCGGCGCCCGCACGATCACCACCGGGACCGGGCTGGCCCGCATGACCTGCTCGGCCACGCTGCCGACGAGCAGGCGCTGCAGGCCGGTCCGCCCGTGGGTGCCCATGACCAGCAGATCGGGGCCCAGGCGCTCGACCGCGCCGAGGATGGCGCCGGCGGGGCTGCCGTGGAGGATCGTGAGCTCGACGCTCACCCCGGGCGGAAACGCGCGGCGCAGCGCCTCGAGCTCGTCGCGGGCCTCGGCGTCGAGCAGCGCGCCTGCGGTGCTGTCGCTGGCGATGCTGTCGCTGAGGTGCACGCCGGTGGGCGGATCCACGACGTAGATCAGGGTCACGCGGGCGCCAAAGGCGGCGGCGAGGCGCGCCGCGTGGTTGACGACCAGCCACGCGCAGCCGGCGTAGTCGACCGGCACAAGAAGATGGGTGTAGGGCGGGAGCGCAGCGGGGGACGGCGACGGGGACAGGGCCTGGGACAAGGGACACCTCCGCCCCGGCGCTATGCAAGTGTCGGGCCAGGCGGCCGGGCCCGGCGGGCCGACGTTTCAGCGCTCCAGCCCGGGATGAAACAGCAGGCTGAACGACCGCCGATGAAACAGCCGCGGACGCCGCCCGCCCTCGCGCCCGGGCTCAGCCCAGATGAACCCGTCAGACGTGATCCTCGCCGATTCCGTCCCGGCCGTCGCCCGGCCCGCCGCCGGTGGCACGGGCGCTGCACTGGGGGGCGCAGCCGCGGCATCCGCCGGCAGCTCCCTCCGCCCGGTGACCCATGTACCCCCTCGCCATCGCGCTCTCCCTGCTCATCGGCGTCTCGCTCGGCCTGTTGGGCGGCGGCGGCAGCATCCTCACCACGCCGATCCTCATCTACGCGCTCGACGTCGAGCCCAAGGCCGCGATCGCCACCTCGCTGCTCGTGGTCGGCATCACCTCGGCCGCCGCGCTGGTGTCCCACGCCCGCGCGGGCAACGTCGAGTGGCGCACCGGCCTCATCTTCGGCCTGGCCGGAATGGCCGGCGCGGCGGGCGGCGGCTGGGTGGCCGGCTTCATCTCGGCCGACCTGCTGCTGCTCCTCTTCGCCGGCATGATGCTCGCCACCGCCGTGGCCATGTTCCGCGGCCGCAAGCAGCCCCCGACCGAGGCCGAGGGCAAGGCCATCCAGGTGCCCAAGGTCGTCGCCGAGGGCCTCGTGGTCGGCGTGGTCACCGGTCTCGTCGGCGCGGGCGGCGGCTTCCTCGTGGTGCCGGCCCTGACCCTGCTCGGCGGCGTGCCGATGCGCAAGGCCATCGGCACGAGCCTGCTGGTCATCGCGCTCAAGTCGGCCGCGGGCTTCGCCGGCCACGCCAGCCACGTCAGCATCGACTGGCCGCTGGCCGGCACGATCAGCGCGGCCGCGGTCCTGGGCTCCTTCGTCGGCGCGCGCCTGACCTCGATGATCCCGCCCGAGGCGCTGCGCAAGGGCTTCGCCGTCTTCGTCGTGGTGATGGCGTTGTTCGTCCTCTGGCAGCAGCTCTGAGGCCGAGGCGACCGACGGCACGCGGCTTGCTCAGGGCGCCTCCCCACTTCCCCTCCCCTCACGATGCCCCGCGGAACGGGGCCACACCCAAGGAGCAGACCATGTCCGCCACCCCCTCCGTCGAGCGCAGC
>JBJONS010000743.1:0-6290 GCA_046051725.1 Pseudomonadota bacterium
ACCGGCGCGGTCCGCGCACACAGCGCCGCATCCAGGCCCGGATCGGGCCGCGTCGCGCGCGCCAGGCGGGCCAGAGGGGGAGCGGCCCGGCCGCCCCGCCGCGCAGCGGCCGAGGCCGACCGGCCGAGCCCGGCGGACCGCCGCCGCGGGCGCAGCCCGCGGGGCGCCCACCGCCTGGACGATCAGCGCGTGGACGATCAGCGCGAGGCCATCTGTCCTTCGACCCAGCCGTCGATCTCGAGGTCGCTGAGCGGCTGGCCGAGCATCTGGTACTGGCGGCGGGTGGCCGAGAGCATGTGCCGCATCTGCAGCGCCACGCCCTCATCGGCCGCGCGGAACGCGGCGTTGATCGCCACCGAACGGATGACCGCGCCGGTCACGTGCAGCTGGGCGAGGCGCTCGGCGCTGATGCCCTCGGTCGGCACGGTCTCGGGCAGCACCCGGCGCCAGATCTCGGCCCGAGCGTCAAAATCGGGGAAAGGAAACTCGACCATGTAGCGGAGGCGCCGCACAAAAGCGCCGTCGATGCTGCTCTTCATGTTGGTCGTGAGGATGGCGAGGCCGCGGTAGGCCTCCATCCGTTGCAAAAGGTAGCCGACCTCCATGTTGGCGTGCCGGTCGTGGTGATCCTTGACTTGGGTGCGCTTGGAGAAGAGCGAGTCGGCCTCGTCAAAAAGCAGCACCGCGCCGCCGCCCTCGGCCGCGTCAAAGACGCGCCGCAGGTTTTTTTGGGTCTCGCCGATGTACTTGCTGACCACGGCGCTCAGATCGATGCGCCACAGGTCCAGGCGCAGCCGGTTGGCCAGCACCTCGGCCGCGAGGGTCTTGCCCACCCCCGACGGGCCGCTGAACATCACCGCGATGCCCTTGCCCCGCCCCGTCCGGCCGCCGAGGCCCCACCGGCCATAGACGGTCAGGCGGTTGCGCACCTGGGCCTCAATCTCGATGAGCAGCTGCATGGCGGTCGGCGGCAGCACCAGATCGCCCCAATCGGCCTTGCTCTCGACCCGCTGGGCCAGCTCGGTGAGGTTCGCCCGGGCGTGGACCCGGCAGGCCTCCCAGCAGGCGTCAAAGTCGAGCTGGCCCTTCTTCATGCCCGCGCCCTGCAGCACGGCGGCCTGGATGCTGCGGCCGTCGAGGTCAAAGCTCGAGGTCAGGACCTCGACCCCGTCGGTGGTGCCGTACTGCTCGCGGTCGACGATGAGCTTGCCGCCCAGCACGTCGCTCCAGAGGCCCTGCTGCTCCCAGAGGGTCGGGCGGCCGACGTCGTAGACCGCGCTGGCCTTGTAGCTGCCGTTCCAGCGGTCCTGCGCGACGAGGATGGTCACGCCGTCGTTCTCGGACAGGATGCGGTTGACCGCCGACTGCAGGCCGCGGTCCTCGGCGCGCATGCCGTAGAGGTCCAAGATCAGCGCGCGGCGCGACAACATCGTCTCGCGGCGCCACAGGGCGATGAGCTCTTCGAGCTCGCGCACGTCGGTCGGCAGCACATCAGCGGGGATGCGCTCGCCGCGGAGCTCGAGCGCCTCGCAGGTCGAGCGCGCGACGTTGAGCCCGGCGCGCTGATCGTCGCCCAGCAGCTGGATGATCGGCGTCGAGCGGCGCGCCGCCCCCGCCCGCACCGCGCCGACCGCGGCGTCGCGCACGCTGCCCTGGCTCTTCGACAGGCGGCCCGCGACCGGGTCGCTGGCCTCTTGCACGCGCATGCGCAGGCGCGGGTCGAGGTCTTGGATGCCGAGCAGGCCGAAGACGACGCGCGGGTCGGCTTTCAGGCGCGCGACTGAGGACACGGGGCCGACGTCGAGCTCGACGAGGCGGTAGCGCCGCAGGGCCGACTCGGGCGAGATGGCGTCCCAGCGGGCGCCGGCGAAGGTGGTGAGCGCGAGGCTCAGGGTCGGGTGGTTGAGCTGCGGGTTGCCGTGGCAGACCTCGCAGAGCGAGGCGATGCGGCCGTCGAGCTCCATCGCCGCGGCGAGCACCAGCAGGTCGCGCTCAAAACGGTCGAGGCCGAGCAGATCGCAGACCGAGCGCACCACCGCCTGGCTGCCGCGCGGGCCGGTCCAAATGGGCCAGTCCATGCCCCGGGGCGGGCGCAGCGGCTGGGGCCCGCGCTCGCCGCGCTGGACCAGATCGTCGTAGACCGCCTCGACCAGCTCCGCGAGGAAGCGCTGGTTGGCGACCTTCCAAGGCTCCCTCTCGTCCACAGACACCTCCTCGCGCGGGGGCCGGCGCGGCGCGCGCGCCCCATCCCCCGGCGTTCACCACCCCGGCTGCGCCGGGCGTGGCCTCAACCGCCGATCTTCACCGTGGGGCAGCCGGGCGGCAGGATCTTGCCGACCGGCGAGGGGATCGGCGCCACGCAGCTCGCGTGGTTGGTCATGTCATTGACCCGGGCCGCGGGCTTCTTGCCGATCATCACCGTGGCCGAGCCCTTGGCGATCATGCCCGGCCCGCCCGGCACACACGACGGCAACATGCACGGCGCCGACATGTCGCCGAGCACCGCCGCGGGCTTCTTGCCGACCATCACGGTGGGCACGCCCGGACCGGTGATCGCCAGGGGCAAGGCCGGATGGGCCGCGGGGGTCGGCGCGGGCGCGGGCGGGTGGATGGGCGCGTGGCAGTGCGGCGCGTCTTGCTTGAGCAGATCCCCGACCCGGGCGGCAGCTTGACCCATGTGCACTCCTCGGCGCGCAGGCGCCGCTCGCGGCCAGGGTATCCCAAGTCGGTCCCCTCCGGCCGGCGCGCCACCGCGGCCAGGGCGCCGCGGGCCCACGACCGGCGCGGAACACCAACAGATGGGCCTGCTTGACGTCGTCTCTGTGGGTGGGCGAACCGCGCCGTGTTCCACGCCGCCGGGCAGGTGTAGCCTTCATCCATGGGCCCCGCGCGGGGCGCCGGCGCCGGACCCGTCCAGCCCCAATCGGGGCACGAACGGTGGGCGAAGGTACCGCGCCGCCGGTCCACCGGTCCGTGCAGGCCCGGCGGTCGACCCCCTCGCGGGACCCTCACCGCGTCCCCCGACCGGTCACACCCCTAGGCCGAATGTGCTATGACGGGCCCGCCCCGCTCCCCGCCGCGCCGAGGTTCCCTTGTTCGAGACCGACCCGAGCTTTACGCCCGTCGTGCTCTTCGGCACGGTGAAGAGCACCAAAGACCCGCTCAGCCTCGGCCGCGTCCAGGTCGAGATCCAGGGCTTTCCCAAGCCCCTGGTGCTGCCCTGGCTGCGCATCGTGCAGCCCATCGCCAGCAACAAGACCGGCTTCTTCTTCCTGCCCGAGACCGGCGACGAGGTCGTCCTCATCCGCGGCGACCAGACCAACGCCGACGCGATGGTCATCATCGGGGCCTTCTACAGCGGCAACAACAAGCCCAAGACCGCTGACGCTGACGGCAAGAACGCCATCAAGCAGATCTTGACCAAGGCCGGCAACGAGCTGACCTTCCGCGACAAGAGCGGCGGCGAGGGCATCGACCTCTTCGTCGCCGGCCAGAAGGTCAAGATGACGATGGACAAGAAGAGCGGGTCCATCACGCTCGAGACCGACAAGACCATCACCGTCAAGGCGACCAACACGGTCACCGTCCAGGCCAAAGACATCGAGGTCAAGGGCGACGCCAAGATCCTGGTCAAAGGCGGCACGAAGGTCCAGGTCGAGAGCGGCGCGAACGTCGAGATCAAGGGCGGCGCCGCGGTCAAGATCTCTGGCGGGGCCAAGGTGGAGATCGCCGGCCCGATGATCAACATCGGATGAGGATCCGCTCCCCCCTCCGCGAACAGTGGGCCGTGGCGACCAGCCTCGCCGCGCCCTCTACCAAGCTTAGCTTTTTCAAGGACCTGCTCCGGGGATTCCGGGGCGTCCGTCGACCGCTCATGGCGCTGTCGACCGAGCAAAACATGGGCCCCGTGCGGCACGCGCTCGCCCAGCGCGTCGTCGCCGGCACCATGGAGGTCCACTACAGTCTCGCTCCTCGCGAGGAGGCCATCCCGCCGCAGGGATGAGCACACTGGTTCGACGCCACGCTCCCGGCGACGCGCCTTCACCCCACCGCCATCGGAGGACTCATGCCCGAGTACAAGACTCCAGGAGTCTACATCGAGGAGATCTCGGCCGGACCCCGGCCAGTTCAGCCCTCGTCGACCACCGACACCGGCTTCATCGCCGTGCTGACCCTGCCGACCAGCTTCATCCCCGGCAAGGGCAAGGCTGAGGGCATGTTCCTCCCGATCGCGGAGGCCAGCCCGCTGCTGTCGTGGAACCGCGCGCTCGCCTTCCGCGGCCTGCTGATCGCCGCTGCCGAGGAGGCCGCCGCGCCCGCCGCTGCCGCCGCCGCTCCGGCCGCCGGCCCCGCTGGCGAGGCCGGCAAGCCCGCCCCGGCCAAGCCGACCACCGCCGTCGCCCCCAAGGACGACAACCGCCTCAAGCAGCTGATCAACGAGGCGCTGCCCGGCAAGTGGGAGCTCCAGCCCCCGAGCCCGGACAACACCATCACGATCAAGGGCGAGGCTGGCGACACCATCCGCTTCCCCGTGAGCCGCACCCTGGTCAGCACCACCCAGAAGGGCGAGTGGGACCTGAGCTTCGGCGCCGACGAGCTCAAGGTGCTCGAGCTCATCAAGGGCTTCGCCATCCCCAACGACATCGGCCACAGCGGCAACCTCGCCGCGGCGGACGACAAGAAGAAGCCCGTCACCATCGACGTCGAGGCGATCCACTCGGCCCTCGCGGGCAGCGCGCCGGCGGTCACCAGCCTGACCAGCTTCGAAGAGTGGCGCTACGAGTTCTCCGAGAAGCTGTTCATCCAGATCGTGTCGCAGTCGGCCAAGACGACTGAGGCCAAGGCCAAGGCGACCTGGGACAGCCTCGCCCCCGAGGCCCGCGGCGCCTGGAACAAGTGGCTGCGCCAGCACCCCGGCATGCACCGCCTCGAGATCGCCGTCCTCGGCTTCTTCGAGAACGGCGGCGCCACCGCCTACCCGACCGTGGTCATCCAGTCCGCTGGCACCCCCGGCCCGAACAAGCGCGGCGTGCTCGAGGCCGCCTACGACACCGTCAGCGCCGTCGCCATGCTGGCCGCCCCCGGCCTCAAGCGCGACTGGCAGCAGTCGATCCTCGACTACGCCGGCCCGAAGGGCCGCGGCGACCTGTTCGCGGTGATGGAGACCCCCCGGTACTTCCTGACCCGCAACCCCGCCGACATGCCGGTCGACGAGCTCCGCTGGACCAAGGACGAGAGCCCCTACGAGGTCGAGATCCTGCAGACCCAGGGCGACGCCCAGGCCCGCGAGCTCCGCTTCAACAACTTCTCCAACGAGCAGCTGCTCGACCGCGTCATCCCCCGCGATGACGTCGGCCACGGCGCGGCCTACGGCCCGTGGTTCATCGTCGACAACCCGCTGTCGACCGGCCCCCACGACCGCTACGTCGTCGCGCCCCCGTCCGGCCACGTCTGCGGCGTGATCGCGGCCACCGACCTCAAGGCCGGCGGCGGCGTCCACAAGGCCCCGGCCAACGAGCCGGTGAGCGGCGTGGCGCAGCTCGTGACGCAGCTCTCCGACAAGGAGCAGGGCTTCGTCAACATCAAGAACATCAACATCGTGCGCCACCGGCCCGGCGCGGGCATCCGCGTCTGGGGCGCCCGCACCACCGGCGCCGACCCGCTCTGGCGCTACATCAGCGTCCGGCGGCTCTTCCTGTTCGTCGAGCGCTCGGTGCGCGACGCGGTGACCTGGGCGGTCTTCCTCCCGAACACCGACGTCACCCGCCGCGATCTCGCGACCACGATCCGCTCGTTCCTCTACAGCCTGTGGAACCAGGGGATGCTCGACGGCGCCTCGCACTCCGACGCGTACAACGTCAAGTGCGACCGCGAGAACAACCCCGATGTGGACGTGCGCAGCGGCATCCTGACCGTCGACGTGACCTTCCGTCCGCCGTACCCCGCCGAATTTGTGCGGATTCGGTTCCGGCAGGCCCCGATGGAGGTCCCGGGCTAGCACAAGACGTGCTAAACTGACACCCCGTGCCACCGATGTGGCGCGGGGTGTCCGGCCCCCCGCCGGTCCCCGCGCACACCGGCCAGATCCCTCCTCCGCCTCCCGGAGCGCCCGATGGCTAAGCTCAACGACCTGGTCTCTTCCAAGGCCGCGACGTCGACCAACACGACGAACCTGCGCGCCTCGGCCAACACGACGGCCACTGATCGCTACCTCGGCACCTTCCGGTTCCGGGTGAACGTCCAGACCATCGCGACCTCGACCATCAACCAGGCGTGGGCCCGGGTGAGCG
>JBJONS010000744.1:0-13344 GCA_046051725.1 Pseudomonadota bacterium
GGGGGCCGGCGGCCCCCGGCATCCATCGCGAAACAGCGCATGGACTGCACGAACGGCCTCGGCAAGTCGATGAGGCCCAGCGTCGCGAGCGTGAGCCGAATCAAGGAAAGCCGGTATGAGGCCCGCCTTCGCCTCGCGGCGCCAGGCCGACGGGCGGGCGGCGCCCCGCGCCGGTCGCGCAGCGACCAAGGCCCGCAGGGCCGCGCCCAGCCCGGGGGCCGCCGGCGGCCCGCGGCCGCCGGGGCGCCCCGCCGCCCTACTCGCTGGTCGCCTCGCGGCGCATGAGCATGTCGATGGCGAGGCGCGGCTTGACGCGCCCCGCGGCGATCGCGCCGACCGCCTCGGTCAGCGGCAGGTTGACCTTGTGGCGCTGGGCCAGGGCCACCAGCGCGGCCGCCTCGCGCACCACCGCCTCTTCGACCCCGCCGGCCCCGCACAGCCGGCGCCCGATGACCACGCCGGGGTGCTCGGGGTGCTTGCCCGCCGCGACCAGCTCGCCGACGCCGGCGAGGCCCGAGAAGGTGCCCTCGTCGGCCCCGAGCGCGCGGCCGAGGCGCCGGCCCTCAGCCAGCCCGCGGGTGACGATGACCGCCTGCACGCCGACGCCGAGCTGCAGGGCCTCGGCGACCCCGACCGCCACCGACAGCACCCGCACCAGCGCGCCGGCCATCTCGACCCCGATGAGGTCGGACGAGGTGTACACGCGGCAGATGGGGCTGTGCAGGGCCTTTTGCGTGAGCGCCGCCACCTCTTCGTAGGGGCTCGCGGCGACCAGGGCCGAGGGGCGGCGGGCGCTGACCTCGGCGGCGATCGCCGGGCCGGCCAGCGCGCCCACCCGCAGGCAGTCGGTGCGCTCTTTGACGAGATCGGTGAGCCACAGGCCAGTCTCGGGCTGCAGCCCGCGGGTGGCCAGCACCACGCGGTTGTGCGGACCGGGCTGGGCCTGGCTGAGCACCTCGCCGACCGCCTCGAGGGGCACCGCCACCAGCACCAGCTCGACCTCGCGGCAGAGCGCGGCGAGGTTCGGGCTGCCGGCAAAACCGCGCGGGGGCTGGCCCCGGTAGCCGAGGCGGGGCTGGTGACCGGCCTCGGCGGCCAACATGGCGAGCGAGCGGCCCCATTGGCCGCTGCCCAAGATCGCGAGGTTCATGGTGTCTCCGCGGGGCGGGCGCCGGCGGCCGGCGCAGACAGGGGGACCTCGCCGAGACCGGCGTGGGCGAGGCGGTTTCCGTAGTAGAGCGCGAGGCGGGGCGCCACGCGCACCCGACCGCCGCCAGCCTCGGCCACCGCCGGCTGGCTGTGGAAGCGCGAGAAGCGGTCGAGGGCGAGCCGCAGGGTGGCCTCGGTGCGATCCGCGCCGCTGGGCAGGTGGCTGCGCAGGGCCCCCGCCTCGACCGCCGCGTCGAGGGCCACGCGCAGGCGGTCGACCGCCTCGGCGAGGGCCGCGCGGGGCAGCAGCCGCTCGTCCTCGGACAAGAACATGCGCTCCCAGGTGCTGCGGCGGGGGCTGGCCGCGACCAGCAGGCGCCAGGCGGCGTAGCCGACGAGGTGGGTTTCCATCACGGTGTTGTCGCGGTGCCAAGCCCGCACCAGCGCGCCCGAGAGCGCGTCGGTGTACACGCGGTCGCGCTGCGGATCCTCGACGAGCTGGCCCTCGCGGTCGAGCACATAGGCCCGGCGGTCGAGCGGGCCGCCGCCGCGGCCGAGGCTGCGGCCCTGCTCATCGACGGGGTTGCCGAAGAGGTCGAGCGGGGCGCCAAAGTGCACGATGACCGAGGCGTCGAGCGCCAAGATCTGGCGGGTGAAGCTGGCCACGCTGCGCGAGTCGCTGAACTCGTCGTCCGAGATGATGTAGCGGCGCTGGCCCGACTCTTTCAGCGCGTCCTCGATGAGGGTCTCGGCCTCGAGCACCATCGCGTAGGACAGCGCGCAGGGCACCACGAGCACGTCGCGGGCCGGGGCCCCGCCGGCGGCCTCGGCCCGCAGGGCCTCTTGCCAGGCGATGAGGCCCGTGCCCAACAGGCCCTTCTTGACGTCGGTCTCGACCTCGCCGCTGCGGGCGCGGGTGCCGCCGGGGAAGAACAGCGAGTGGTGGCCGCCGCCGATCGCCTCGGTCGAGTAGTCCTTGAGCGTGTCTTTGTAGAGCTGGTGCCGTTTGCGGCGGTCGACGGTGTACGCGCCCAGCCGGCTCATGAAGAAGGCCATGACCGGATTGCTGAACAGGTTGAGCCCGGCGCCATAGATGAAGGGCGGCAGGCCGGCGGCGTGCAGGGCGTAGCCGATGAGCGGGCTGTCCATGTTCGACAGGTGGGTCGGCGTCAAGATCAGCGTGTGGGTGCGGGCCAAGCGCTGCAGCAGCGCGACGTCGCCCCGGATGTGCACCCGCTGCAGCGGGTCGACGTGGCCGCCGAACCAGCCCGCGCCCGCGCCGTCGGCCGCCGCGCCCTTGCCCCGCCCGGGGTCGGCCGCGGTGAGGATGCGCGACAGGCCGCTGGGCAGCACCGAGGTCGCGAAGCGGTAGGTGCGCGGCGAGAAGGTGTTGTGGATCTGGCCGGCGTAGGCGCCGACCAGCCCGAGCAGGGCGGTCTCTTGCTCGGCCCGGCCCCGGTGCACCGCCCGGGCCGCATCTTCGATCTGATCGCGCTCGACGCTGTCTTCGGGGCTCAGGCCGCCCCGGGCCTCGGCGAAGCGCCGCCGCTCGAGGTAGACCGCCTCGGCGAGCAGGTCGGCCACGGCGCCGTCAGACCGGGGGAGCAGCCGCAGCCGGGCCCGGCGGAGCAGGGCCGCGCGCACCTCGGCCAGCGGCGTCGAGACAGGGAGCGCGGCGGGCGCGGCGGGGCGGACAGAGCGGGCCATGGGCGCACCTCGGCCCGGACTCTACCAAAGGGCCGGGCTCAGCCCCGCGGGGCGGCGGGCGGCTTGCTGCGCTTCTCGGCCAGCACGATGTGCTCGGTGCGGATGGTGTCGCGCGCGTGGTCGGCCCGGTCGGCGCTGGCCCGGGCGATGACCTCGAGTCCGGCCGCCCGCAGCGCGTCCATGGTGGGGCTGAGCGCGTCGACCGGCTTCTCGCCGACCAAGCCGTCGCCGACGACGATCGCGAAGCGGGCGCCCGAGGCGAGGGCCGCGCCCTGGCAGCCGATCCAGGCGGTGGTGTCGGCCCGCCAGCGGTCCAGCGCGTCGCCCCGGCCGAGCGCGCGGAAGCTGCGGCGGCTGCCGACCTCGGCGGCCATGCCACGCCCGGCGTCGAGGCCGAGCCAGACCATGCGCAGCTGCTGCATCGGCAGGTAGTCGTAGACGCCCGGGTAGGGCGGCGAGGTCAGGACCAGCCCGGTGCCCGGCGGCGGGCCCTTGGCGCGGGCGTCGGCGAGGCGCAGCCGGGGCGCGGCGTGGGCCGGCAGGGCCTCGATCTTGCGGGCCAGCTCGCGCGCCTTTTTGTGGAACAGCACCGCGGTGGTGCCCCGCGGGCGGTGGGTGACCACGCGCTTGTTGCTCGTGTCGCTCTCGCGGTGGCTGGCCTTGACGACGATCGACGAGAAGACCGCCTCGAGCAGGCCGCGGGCCGGGCCGCTGACCTCGCGGATCTGCAGGATCATGCGGGCGAGCTCGTCGCGCACATGGGGCTCGTACCACTCGTCAAAGAGCGGGTCGGCCTCGACGGGGGTCGGGGCCTGGGCCGCCGCGGCGATGCGGCGCGAGGCCGAGCGCAGGGCGGCCGCCGCCGCGGGGTCGCCGCAGCGGGCCGAGGCCACCAGCAGGGCGATCGGCGAGAGGTCGGTGCCCGAGGCGCCGCGCCCGGCGAGGGCCGCCTCGACCAGCACGGTGCCGCCGCCGCAGAAGGGGTCGTGCACGTCGCCGGCGCAGGCCTGGATCACCGCCGCGGCGCAGTCGGGGTGCATGCCCGCCGGGTAGGTGTGAAAGCCGTGGGTGGCCCGCTCGACGCGGCCGCTGGCCGATACCGCCGCGGCCATCGCGGCCGCGAGGGTCGGGTCGCCGCTGGTGCGCACGCTCAGCGGCGGGGGCGGACCCGCCACCCGCTGGCTGTCGTCGCCGCCGAGCTTGAGCTCGGGCAGCAGATCCTCGACCCGCAGCTCTTGGACCTCGCGCTTCTTGCGCTTGCCGGCCATCGAGACGCTGAGCGGCCGGCGGCCAGAGGGGGGCGGGACGAGGGGTGCCATGGCGCGCTCCAGGTGGGGCCGCGCGCTTATGCCGGGCCCCCGGACCTGTCGCGGCGCCGGCGGGCACCCGCGGCGAGCAGGCCGGCCAGGGCGCCGAGCCCGAGCGCCGGGGCCGGCGCCGCGCAGCCGATGGGCAGCTTGGCCACCGGGCCACAGGCGCCGGCGCCGGTGTCGGGGTCCTCGTCGTCGCAGTCGTCGCCGAGCGAGAGCCCGTCGGCGTCTTGATCGAAGTCATCGCCGCCATCGCAGGCGTTGTCGGCGCCGTTGTACCAGACCTCGGCCGCGCCGGGGAAGCTGTCGGGGTCGGCGTCGTCGCAGTCCAGGCCGCCCCAGTCGGGACCGGCGACCCCGTCGAGGTCGGCGTCGAGCGCCCGCACCGCGGCGATCACGTCGGGCAGCGGGCCGATCTGCCCGCCGCGGCCCTGGGCCTTGCCGGTCTCGATGAGCAGGGCCCGCAGCGCCCCGGGCGGCAGCGGCGCGCCGAGCAGCTCAAGCGCCGCGCCCTGGACCAGCACCGCCGCCGAGGCGACGATCGGCGAGGCCGAGCTCGTGCCGCCAAAAGCGTCGACGTAGGCCTGATCGAGCTCGCCGTCGATGCTGTCGAACCAGCCGTAGCCGGTGGAGAAGACCGAGGTGCCCCAGCCCTGCAGGCTCACCCGCGCGCCGTGGGTGGAGAAGCTGAGCGCGTCGCGGCTGCCGTTGCTCGCGCCGGCGCCCACCAGGATGGCGCCCGAGTCGCCCCACGAGCGGTAGTCGTCGTAGAGCCCGTCGTCGAGGTCCTCGCCGCCGTTGCCCGCCGCGCCGACGATGACCACGCCAGCGTCGACGCCGGCGCGCACCACCTCCCAGACCGCCGGGTCGAGCTCGGCCGGCCCGTAGCAGTCGGCGCAGCGCAGGCCGAGCTGCATCTCGAGCAGCACCACGTCCCCTTCGGCGCTGGCGTTGATCGCCGCGTTGATGGCCCGGGCGCGGCGCTCGCCCTGCTCGTCGGACCACTCGGGGAAGAGGCGCAGCGCGGCCTCGGGCGCGCCGCCGGTGACCCCAAAACCGTTGTCGGCGGCTGAGGTCTGGCCGATGACCGCCGTGCCGTGCTGCTCCCACCCGTACTCAAAGACGAAGTCGGGCACGGTCTGCCCGGGCTCGATCTCGGCCCCGATGTCCTCGAGGTCTTCGTGGTCGAGGTTCCACCCGTACTCGACGTCGCTGAGGCCGACGCCGCTGCCCCGCAGGCCCAGCGCCCAGGCCTCGCGGGCGCCGATGCCGTCCTCGGCGTCGAGGTAGCCCTGCCGGTCGCTGAAGTCGGGGGTCGGGCTGCCCTGGTCGGCGGGGGGCGGCGCCGCGGGGCGGCCGGCGGAGCTCCAGGCCAACAGCCCGGCGGCCTGGGCCGACGCGCGGGCGGCGGCCAAGCCGGGAAGGGCGCGCGCGGGCAGGTCGAGGCTCAGGCCGCTGGCGAGGTCGGGCTGCGGCCGCCCCGAGGTGGCGGCGGCCCGGGCCCGCAGCGCGTCGGCGGCGGCGGGGTCCAAGGTGGGCCGCAGCGCGCCGCCCTGGGCCTCAAGCGCCGCCTGAAGCCGGGCGAGGGCGGGGTTTGCGCGGGGGTCGTGCAGGCTGCGCAGCCGCCCGTCGACCAAGCGCACCGCGAGCGGGTCGGCGAAGCGCAGCCGCAGCACGACTGGCTCGTCGTCTTGCAGCCCCTGGGCGTCGCGGACGCCGGCGCCCGGGCCAGCCAGCGCCGCCGGCGCGAAGAGCAAGAGGGCGGCGGAGAGCAGCGCGCGGCGCATCGACATGGGGGGGCTCCAGCGCGGGCGGGGGCCCACGGGTCCAGAACATGCCACGGCCGGCCGGCGGCCGTCAGGGCGCGCCGCCGCCGCGGCCTCAGACCGAGAACAGCCGGAAGGGCTCGTCCTCGACGAAGCCCGCTTTTGCGTAGCTGCGCCACGCGGCCTCGTTGGCCTCGTTGACGTGCAGCGTGGTGACCCGGCCCTCGGCGTGCAGCAGGCCGAGCAGGGCGCGCACCGCCCGGGCGCAGATCCCGTGCCCGCGCCAGTCGGGGCTCACGTAGGTGCCGCCGAGCTGGGCGCCGGTGGGCCCGCAGCGGGCCACGTCGATGGTGAAGACCGGCGGCCCCTTGGGCGGGCGGCTGACGACCACCTTGCCCGCCTCGATGCGCTGCAGCACCCGCTCTTCGAGCACCTCGAGGTCGACGCGGTCGGGGCTGATGCCGAGATCCTCGGCGAGCATGCCGAGCTCCATCTGCACCAGGGCGTCGAGGTCGGCCCGCATCGCGCGCTCGACCGGCAGGGTCGGCCCGGCCGACGGGGCGCCGGCGACCCACAGCCGCTGGTCAAAAGACACGCGGAAGGGCGGGCGGCCCATGCCCCACCAGCAGGCGTCGGTGACCGCCCGGGGGCCGACCATGATGAGCGCGCCGCCCTCGAGCGCGATCCGCGCGCCGAGCGCGTGCCCGCCCTCGGCCGACCCCGCGGGGCAGCACATCGTCGCCGGATCACCGGGGGCCCCGCGGCGCACCAGCGCGGCGGACACCAGCGCTGCGCCGTCGTGCACGCCGATCCAGCGCTCGAGCAGGGCGTCGGGCACCTCGCCCGCCTCGGCCCGGTCGAGCCGGTGCAGCAGGTACTGGTTCGCGGCGGGCGCCTCGGCCAGCAGGGCCCGCAGCGCGACCCGGGCGGCGGCCTGATCGTCTGCAGAGGGGCCCCGGTCCGCGTCGGGCGGGTCCACGGCTGCGGCGATGGGGAGGACGCTGGCGCGCATTGCGCGTGGCGGGTATCCCCCGGGCCGACCGCAAGGGAGCCCCATGAAGATCCACTCCGAGAGCCGGCTGCGCCACCCGCTGGACACGGTCTACCGCACCTACCGCGACCGCATGCCAGAGATCGCCGCCTATATGCCCGACATCGAGCGCATCGAGGTCCGCAGCCGCACCGACGGCCCGCGCGGGCCCCACCTGCTCAACATCTGGCACGCCAAGAAGAACATCCCGAAGGTGGCGCAGGGCGTGGTGAAGCCCGAGTGGCTCTACTGGGAGGACCACGCCCAGTGGGACGACGGCAACACCTGGGTCGACTGGACGCTGGTGGTGCCGACCTTCCGCGAGGGGGTGCGCTGCAGCGGCCGCAACCAGTTCTTCGCCGACGGGGCGGGCACCCGCGTGCTGCTGACCGGTGAGCTCACCATCAAGATCAAAGACCTGCCCGGCGTCCCCTCGCTGCTCGCCGGGCGGCTCGCCCCGATGGTCGAAGAGTTCATCGTGAAGCTGGTGACGCCCAACCTCGAGAAGGTGAACCACTCGCTCGGGCAGTTCCTCGACGACGGCCGCTGAGCCTCCCCCGCCGCAGAATGGCCGGCGGCCCGCGCCGTCGCCGCGCCGCCGCCGCCGTCCACAGGAGCCCCCCAATGCGCCCGCGCCCCGCCGTCTGCACCGCTCGCACCGCCGCCTTCGCCCCAGCCCTCACCGCGCTGGGGCTCGTCGTTTGGGTGGGCAGCCCCGCCCATGCGGGCCCGCTCGGCAAAGAGTGGCAGTCGCAGCCCTTCGTCCGGCCGGCGGTGGGCGCGAGCAGCTGGTCGTCGAACGGCCAGACCGCCGCGGCGGCCACGGTCGGCGTGCGGGCCGGCATCAACTACTGGGAGCAGGGCCGCAAGGTGCCCAAGCTCACCGGCCAGGCGCGGGTCGCCGGCGACTACCTGCTCAGCGCCAGCGACGTCTCGGGCTGGGAGGTGCGGGTCGGCAACTTCATCGGCCCGACCTGGCGCCACGTCGGCCTGAGCTTCGGCCCAGACCTCTTCCACAACCAGTACACCGTCGCCGGCACCGTGCTCGCGCCGGTGACCGGCCTCGCCGCGCCGCTCATCGGCTCGGCCCAGCAGGGCGCGGTGAGCGCCTACGTCGGGCTCGAGCCCTCGTGGTACATGGTCGGCGAGCGCCCCGGCGTCGACTGGGCCGAAGATGACGTGCCATTCGGCTTTGGCGATGAGTTCCGCTACCTCGCCGGCGCGAGCGTCGCGATCAGCGAGCTGCGGGTCGGGGTGAACTACCAGTACCGCATCACCTCGGGCGGCACCGAGAGCGGCTTCGGCCTCGCCCTCGGCTACACCCCGCCCACCAAGACCGGCAAGGTGCGGGGCGGCAAGAAGAAGAAGAAGGGCTGAGCGCGGCCCGCGCGCCCGTGTCAACCGCGTGACGCGCTTTGACCACGAACGGACGCCAACCCCCGGGCGGGTGCGCTCCGGCAGGGCTACTGTCGGCCACCTGCCTGTGGGAGCGCCCATGTCCGACCCAACCGTCGCCACATCCTCCGTCCGCTTCGGCCTCCGCCGCCTCTCGC
Source organism: Pseudomonadota bacterium (assembly GCA_046051725.1). Classification (GTDB taxonomy): domain Bacteria; phylum Myxococcota_A; class UBA796; order UBA796; family UBA2385; genus JAEUKK01. The sequence continues at coordinate 8,516 of JBJONS010000744.1, forward strand.
CCGCCCTGCTCCTCTCGCTCGGCGCGCTCGCCTGCCGGCCGACCATCGAGAGCGACAAGTCGATCGGCGACCTCTACGGCGAGGACTCGGGCGGCGCCGACGGCGCGGACGGCTCGACCGACACCGGGGGCGAAGACACCGGCGAAGACACCGGCGACGACATCGACATCGCGCCGCCCGTGATCTACGACTGCGACACCGCGCCGACGACCGACTTCACCGGCACGCCCACCGCCGGCGCCCGCGCCTACCACGGCATCGGCTTTGACGACGTGGGGCACCTCATCGGCTGGGACGGCCGCAGCGCGCTGATCAAGGCGACCTACGAGGGCGACCGCGAGGTCTTCCTGCCCGGCATCAACTACGCCGAGCAGATCGACCGCCTCCCCGACGGCGACTTCGTGATGGGCGACCCCTACGCGGGCACCCTCGTGCGCATCTCGCCCGAGGGCGCGAGCACGGTGCTGGCCAGCGGGGTGAGCGGCGTCTACGGCGTCACGGTCGGGCCCGACGGCAACGTCTACGTCGCCAACGGCGGCGTGGTGCGCGTCGAGACCGCGACGGGCACGGTGACCACCCTGCTCAACGCCCCGCCCGACGGGGGCTGGATCGCCCACTCGATCGAGTTCAGCCTCGACAGCACGGTGCTCTACATCGGCACGATCGGCTCCGGGCAGCTGCTCGGGCTGCCCCTCGACGAGGACCTCAACCCGAGCGGCGAGCCCACGACCCTCGCCACGGTCGGCTCGGGCTGGCACGACGCGGTGGCGGTCGACGCCTGCGGCATGCTCTGGATCCCCGACTACTACAGCTCGGGATTCTACCGGGTCGATCTCGAGGCCGGCACGGTGACCAACGCCGTGCCGACGGGCGGCGTCGCCTACGGGCACGGCGCGGTCTTCGGCACCGGGATCAACGGCTGGCGCCGCGACGCGATCTACCAGCCCCAGCCCTACAACGGCTCGACGGTCCGCGAGGTGGTCATCGGCGTGCCGACCGGCGACACCGTCCGCACCTGGCGGGGCGAACGCGTCTCGTACTAGGCCCTGCCGCCGACCGATCCCGCGCTCTCCCCTCCCCTCCCCTGCTCCGCCCTCCGGCGCCCGCGCGCCCCGCCGAGGACCCCCATGCGCTCCGCCTCCTCTCCGCTGCTGCTGCTCCTCCTCCTCGGCGCCACGGCCTGCGGCGACACCAAGCCCGAGGGCACCCCGGGCGACGACGACACCGGCGGCGCGCCCGACCGGGTCTGGGACTGCGTGCTCGAGCCCGATCCGGTGCCCGATTACGGCTTCGAGGTCGGCTGCCGCGCCGACTACGACCTGCTGGCGGCTGATCCGCTCGACGCCAGCATCCCCGGCGCCCAGTCGGCCAAGACCATCATCGACCGCGTCGACGGCAACCGGCTCTACTTTACCAACTCAGAGCTGTACCCGATCCACTACGAGTTCGCCTCGCAGTTCCTCAGCGGCGGCGACCTGCCCATCGTCGGCGATCTGGGCTCGTTCAACGCGACCGAGTACTACTCTCCGGACCGGCGTTTTTTGCTGGGAGCGGTGACCTACTACGAAGAGCCCGACGCCTGGGTCTACGAGATCTCCCCCTACGACACCGCTGACGCCGAGATGATCGCGCTGGCCTACCGCTCGATCGCCGCCAGCTCCTATTTTGGCGACGCGCTGCTCTTCCACCCGACCTCTGAGGCGGTGAACGCGGTGGCGGCCGATCTTCCGCCCGATGTCAAGCAGATCTCGACCGCCGAGCTGTTTGAGGGCATCACCTACCAGCCGCTGAACCTCGGCCTGTCGATGGGCCAGCTGCGCTTCTACCGCAGCACCGAGGTCGAAGACTTCGTGAATTACCGCGAGATCGTCGTCCTCGACAAGATCCCCAACGACATCTCGATCGTCGCCGGCACCATCACCGCCGAGTTCCAGACGCCGCTCGCCCACATCAACGTGCTGGCGCAGAACCGCGGCACGCCGAACATGGCCTTGCTCGGCGCCTGGGAGGACCCGACCCTGCGGGCGCTCGAGGGCAAGTGGGTCGAGCTGGTGGTCGAGGGCCTGCAGTGGCAGATCCGCGAGGTGACCGAGGCCGAGGCCCAGGCGTGGTGGGACTCGAGCCGCCCCGCGCCGCTCGACGCGCCAGACATGGACACCAGCGTGACCGGCCTGTGGGACTGCGAGGACATCCTCGACCTGTCCCTGCCGCTCGGCGAGGCGCTGCGCGCGCGCATCCCGGCCTTCGGCGGCAAGGGCACGAACATGTCGGCCATGGTGCACATCGGCGAAGACGTCGTGCTTGAGCCCTGCTTCGTCACGCCCATGCACTACTACAACCAGCACATGGAGACCCACAACCTCTGGCTGCGCTACGACGAGCTGACCCGCGAGCCCGACTGGGCCGACCCGCGCCGCCGGGCCGAGCTGCTGGCTGAGCTGCAGGCCGAGATCATCGCCGCCCCGCTCGATCCCGACTTCCTCGCCTTGCTCATCGCGAAGATCGACACCGACTTTGATCAGGCGAAGATGCGCTTCCGGTCGTCGACCAACGCCGAAGATTTGGGCAACTTTACGGGGGCTGGTCTCTACACCAGCAAGTCCGGCGAGTGGGACCCGACCGGCGCCGACCTCGAGAAGACCGTCAAAGAGGTCTGGGCCTCGGTGTGGAACGCCCGGGCGTGGGAAGAGCGCGAGTATTGGGGCATTGACCACACCCGCGTGGGCATGGCCACCCTGTCCAACCCGACCTTTGACGGCGAGGACGCCAACGGCGTGGCGGTGACCGGCAACGTCTTCGACACCTCGGGCCTCGAGCCGGCCTTCTACATCAACGCCCAGATCGGCGAGAACAGCGTCGTGTTGCCCGCTCCGGGCCATACGACCGACCAGATCTTGTACTACTACAACATGCCTGGCCAGCCGGTGGTCTACATCAACCACAGCAACCTGATCCGCGAAGGCGACACGGTGATGAGCACCGCCGAGCTCTACCAGCTGGGCACCGCGCTCGACGCGATCCACCGGTACTTCTACGAGGCCTACGGCACGAGCGGCGGCTTCTACGCCATGGACACCGAGTTCAAGGTCGTCGACGGCGAGGTCGTGATGAAGCAAGCCCGGCCCTACCCGGGCTGGAACAGCGGGGGTTGAGATGCGCCGCCTACACCTGGGCCTGCTGGCCCTCGCCGCGGCCTGCGGCGGGGACGCGAAAGACACCGGCGGGGCGTCTGCCGCCGACGGCGGTGACGATGGGGGTCCGACGGTCGACCCGACCACGGTCCCGCTCAAGGGCACCTGCCCCTTGGACGTGCGCTGGGGCGGCTTTACGGTCGACAGCAACCCCGAGTACGCCGCGGCGTCCGGCGCGGTCGCCGATGGGGTCGTGCCGATCGCCGTGCTCACCGAGCTGCTGACCGAAGGGGAGTGCACGATCTGGCGGCGCGAGAACCCCTTCTGTGACCCGGCCTGCGGGCCCGGCGAGACCTGCGGGCTCGACGGCGTCTGCGTGCCCTACCCGGGCAACCAAGAGCTGGGCACGGTGGTCGTCGAGGGCCTGAGCGCGCCGCTCGCGATGGAGCCGGTGACGCCCGGGGCCACCTACTTCGAGACCGGCCTCGACAACCCGCCCTGGTCGACCGGCGACCTCGTCGCCCTGCGCACCGGGGGCGGCGCCTTCGACGAGGCGGTGCTGTTCGGCGTGGGGCCCGAGGTGCTGGTCCCCGAGACGCTGATCTGGGAGCTGACCCCCGGCGAGCCCTTCACGGTCCGCTGGACCCCGCCGGCCGCGGGCGCCCGCACCCACGTCACCCTGCGCCTGCGGGTCGACCAGCACGGCGTGACGCCCTCGGCGCTCGAGTGCACCTTCGCCGACGACGGCGAGGGCGTCGTCCCCGCCGCGGTCTTCTCGGCGCTGACCGAGTTCGGCCTGACCGGCTTCCCCTCGGGCGACCTGCACCGCGAGACCGTCGACAGCGCCGCGGTCGGCGAGGGCGGCTGCATGGACTTCACGCTGGCGAGCAGCCAGCTGGCCGAGTCGGTCCGGATCGAGGGCTACACGCCCTGCAACCGCGACGAGGAGTGCCCCGAGGGCCAGACCTGCAATGAGCCGCTTCAGCGCTGCGAGTGAGCCGGCCGCGTGCGGGCCTTGAGCCGCTTCGCGGCGAGGGCGTAGCCGCCGTCGCCGCCGTCGATGAAGTGCACGTGGCCGCCCGGATCCATGTGGTTGACGAGGCAGGTCATCAGCGCATGGTCTGCGGCGTGGGTGCCGTAGCGCACACGGCCCTGCGCGGCCCAGGCGTCGAGCTGCGCCTCGATGGCGTCGCGGTCGGCCGGCGCGCAGTCGATCACCATGCGCAGCAGCTCGTCGAACTTCTTGTGGTCGCTGTGGCTGCGGTTGGCCTGGCGGAGCGCCCGCGCCCGCAGCGGGTCAGCCCCCGGGCCCTCGCCCATCATGACGGTGAACGCCCCGAGCTCGGCCATGCGGGCCTGCCGCAGCTCGAGGGGTGCGTGGGCCGAAAAGCGCAGGTCGCGGGCCCGGTTGACCGCCGGCGCGCTGTACCGCAGCCCGTCGAGCGCCACGGGGCTCTCGAGGCCCGGGCAGCGGGCGCCCAGCAGCGCGAGCACGTCCCGGTAGGTCTCAGGCGCGTCGGCTTCGACGAGCAGGCTGAGCGTGACGCCCCGGGTGGTCGGGATGGGCTCCCACCGGCAGGACAGTCCGCCCAGATCGACGCGCAGCGGGTCACCCGCGTCGAGGCTGAGGCCCGGCTCGGCCTTGATCCGCGCTTCAGCCGCCCCGAGGGTGCCGCCCGCGAACAGCGTCGAGCAGAG
>JBJONS010000745.1:0-15319 GCA_046051725.1 Pseudomonadota bacterium
GGGCGCGGCCGACCCCGCCCGCCCCCCGGCCGGCAAGCCGACGGATCGCCTGCCGCGGGCCGAGGGCCGTGCCGCCCGTGGGGGATCCCCGTCCATGACTTCAATGGGATGGGGAGCGCGCGCTGGGCTGCAGGGCGTCGCCGGACCGGCGCGGGGGCGTTAGCGGGCGGCCTTGGGGCGGGCGGCGCGGCGCGGGCGCGGTGGTCTGGCGCGGCGCCCGCGGGCTTGAAGAGGTGCTCCTTGGCGTCCGAACGCAGCGCGGTGGTCCGACTGGTGACCGAGCAGGTGTCCTCGGCGGATGAGCTCGCCGTGATGGGCGTGGTGGGCGCGGGGCAGATGGGCAACGGCATCGCCCATGTGGCCGCCGCCGCCGGCTACGTCGTCCACCTTCAAGACGTGAGCGCCGCCGCGCTCGACAAGGCGCGGGCCACCATCGAGGCGAACCTCGCCCGCCAGATCAAGAAGGGCGCGCTGACCGAGGCCGAGGGCTTCGCGGTGATGGGCCGCATCCACACCTCGACCGAGGTCGAGCCGCTCGGCGCCGCCCAGCTTGTGATCGAGGCGGCCACGGAGTCCCGGGCGATCAAGCTGAAGATCTTCGAGGCGCTGTCTCGGGTCATGGCGCCGCCGGCCCTGCTCGCCTCGAACACCTCGTCGATCTCGATCACCGATCTGGCCGCCCACAGTGATCGGCCCGCGCAGTTCATGGGCATGCACTTCATGAACCCCGTGCCGGTGATGAAGCTCGTCGAGCTCATCCGCGGGGTGCAGACCTCGGATTCGACCTGCGCGGTGGTGACCGCCGCCGCTGAGCGCATGGGCAAGACCACGGTGCTCGCCAGCAAAGACGTGCCCGGCTTCATCGTGAACCGCGTGCTGATGCCCTACATCAACGAGGCGGCCCAGGCGCTCTACGAGGGCGTGGCCACCCGCGAAGACATCGACACCGGCATGAAGCTCGGCACCAACGTGCCCATGGGCCCGCTCACCCTCGCCGACTTCATCGGCCTCGACACCTGCCTCGCCATCATGGACGTGCTCTACCACGGCTTCCGCGACAGCAAGTATCGGGCGTCTCCGCTGCTGGTGAACCTCGTGGCCGCCGGCCACCTCGGCCGCAAGTCGGGCCGCGGCTTCTACGCCTACTGAGCGGCGGCCCCTCGGCTCTCCGGCCCCTCAGCTCTCCGGCCCCTCAGCTCTCCGGCCCCTCAGGCTCCTCTCCCCGCGCCCCGCGGAGGCCCCATGTCGTCCTACTCCACGCTGCTGTTCGAGCGCCTCGACGGCGGCATCGGGCTGCTCAAGCTCAACCGCCCCCAGAAGCTCAACGCGCTCAACGCGCAGCTGATCGCTGAGCTCGACGTGCTGCTCAACGAGATCGAGGCCGAGGGCGGGCTGCTCGGCCTCGTGGTCACCGGCGAGGGGCCCCGCGCCTTCGCGGCCGGCGCGGACATCGGCGAGATGGCCACCTACACCGTGGAACAGGCCACCGAGATGGCGCAGCGGGGCCAGCGCGTGCTCTCTCGGCTCGAGACCCTCGCGGTCCCGACCATCGCCGCGGTCAACGGCTTCGCGCTGGGCGGCGGCTGCGAGCTGGCGATGTGCTGCGACCTCATCCTCGCCAGCGCCAACGCGGTGTTCGGCCAACCCGAGGTGAAGATCGGCGTGATCCCCGGCTTTGGCGGCACCCAGCGCCTCCCCCGCCGGGTCGGCGCCCAGCGGGCGCTCGAGCTCATCCTCACCGGCCGCAACGTCAAGGCCGAAGAGGCCGTGCAGATCGGCCTCGCGCTCAAGGTGGCCGACGAGGACGTGGTCGAAGAGGCGGTCGCCCTCGCCCGCCAGATCGCCGCCAACGCTCCGGTGGCGGTCCGCTTGGCCCGCGCCGCGTGGCGGGACGCCGACGCCGCCGCGCTCCACCCGGGCCTCGCCCGCGAGGCCGCGCTCTTCGGCGCCTGCTTCGCCACCGCCGACCAGCGCGAGGGCATGGCCGCCCAGCTCGCCCGGCGCGCCCCCCGCTTCACCGGCGCCTGAGCTCCCTGCCCCGCGCCCCGCGTTAGGCCGCCGGCTCGCGCCGCTGTGCCCTTGGAGGTCCCGTGTTTGAGCTCCCCGAAGACGTGCAAGACATCCGCAACCTCGCGCGCGACTTCGCCCGCAGCGCGCTGCTCCCCGGCGCGACCGAGCGCGACCGCTCCCACGCCTTCCCCGCTGAGCTCGTCGGCCAGCTCGGCGAGATGGGCTTTATGGGCCTTTTTGTGCCCGAGGCCTACGGCGGCGCGGGCCAGAGCGTGCTCGCCTACGTCAACGCGCTCGAAGAGATCTGCTACGCCGACGCGGGCGTGGGCGTCATCATGAGCGTGAACAACTCGCTGGCCGGCTGGCCGATCCTCGCTTTTGGCACCGAAGAGCAGAAGCAGCGCTTCCTGCGGCCGATCGCCGAGGGCAAGAAGGTCGGCTGCTACGCGCTCACCGAGCCCAACGCCGGCTCGGACGCGGGCGCGCAGCAGACGCGCTACCGCAAGAGCGCCGATGGCTACGTGCTCAACGGCACCAAGATGTGGATCACCAACGGCCCCCAGGCCGAGATCTGCGTGACCTACGCCAACCGCGACCCGGCGCTGCGGCACCGGGGGGTGAGCGCCTTCATCGTCGAGAAGACCTACCCGGGCTTCTCGGTCGGCAAGGTCGAAGAGAAGATGGGCATCGCCTGCTCCTCGACCTCTGAGCTCGTCTACGAAGAGCTGCAGGTGCCCGGCGAGAACCTGCTCCACCAAGAGGACAAGGGCTTCGCGGTGGCGATGGCCACGCTGGACGGCGGCCGCATCGGCATCGCGGCGCAGGCCCTCGGCATCGCCCAGCGCGCCTTTGACCTCGCCGTCGCGCACGCCAAGCAGCGCGAGACCTTCGGCAAGCCCATCTCGACCAACCAGGCGATCCAGTGGATGATCGCCGACATGGGCACCCGCATCGAGGCGGCCCGGCTGCTGACCTGGAAGGCCGCGTCGCTCAAAGACGCCAACAAGCACGAGCCCCTCGCGGTGCAGCAAGAGCGCTGCGGCCGGGCCTGCTCGATGGCCAAGCTCTATGCGAGCGAGACCGCCAACTTCTGCGCCGACAAGGCCCTGCAGATCCACGGCGGCTACGGCTACAGCAAGGAGTACGAGGTCGAGCGGCTCTACCGCGACGCCCGCATCACCACGCTGTACGAGGGCACCAGCGAGATTCAGCGGCTGGTCATCTCCAAGTCGCTGATCGGCTGAGCCTTGTCCGAAGGCGGCGGGCCCGCGGTGGCCCTGGTCACCGCGACCAGCGCGGAGCTGATGGGCGAGCGCCCGCTGCCCCGGCTGCTGCGCGCGCGTCCGCTGCTGTTCATCTTCGGGCCGCCTGGCTGTGGCAAGTCGCTGGTCGCCGCGCGGGTCTGCGGGGAAGGCCGGGTCGAGCTGGACCCGGGCGCGCTCTCCCGGGCCGCCGCGGTCGCCGTCCGCAACCGCTGCTGGCCGGCCGAGCTCGAAGGCGCGCCGCAGCTGGTGATTGACGGGCCCACCGGCCTTCCCGGCAGGCCCGGCTTGGTGCGTGCGCTCGGCGAGCTGCTGCTGCGGCGGGCCGAGGCCGGCCTGCGCACGGTCGTGATCGAGGGCCCGGCCGGGCAGAGCGTGCTGCCCTTGATGGAGGCCCTGCCCCCGGCGCTGCGCTGCACCCTCGTCCTGCGCTTCCCCGAGGGGCGGGGCCGGCGCCGCTTCGCCTTGCAGGCCTGCGCCGACCGGGGCTTGCCGCCCGAGCTGGCCCGGCGCTGCGCGGACCTGCACCCCTGGAGCTACGGCGCGGTCCTCGTCTTGCTCGACCGGGCCGCCGCCGGGGACTGAAAGCCGAACTTGAAGTCGACGAAGAGCGCGCCGGTGCCCAGCCCGCCGTTGCCCTCGGCGGTCCGCCCCGCCCAGCGGTTGCCCGCGTAGTTCGACCAGCGGGCGCTCACGCTCCACGGTCGCCAGTCCATCCAGCCGACCGACCAGCTGTAGTCTGGGTCCCAGATCTGCTGCTGCGCGCCGATCGGGTACCAATAGCCGCGGAACTCTCCAAAAAGGTGCTCGCGCCAGCTGACGGTGAAGGTGTTCGAGAAGGCGAGCAGATGCGCGCCCTCGGTGCCGTCGATCTTGCCGTAGGCGAGGGCATAGTGGGCCATGATGGCCCCGCCGACCCACAGGTCTTCGGGCAGGCGCAGGGCCTGCTCTGCCCCGTCGGGCAGCGCGTAGCGGTAGCCGACGGTGTTCTGGCCCTGCTTCCACCGCACGGCGGGCGGTGTGCCCTCCCGCCAGGGCCAGCGGCTGCCGGTGTAGTTGCTGTGGTCAAAGAAGGCGTTCCACGGCCGCCAATCGCCATAGCCGAGCGCATAGACGAAGTCGGGGGACCAGCCCTCGCGCAGGGCGGGCACCGGGTAGAACAGCGCGTTGAAGCGGATGTAGCTGTGCTCGACCGGGTGGACCGTCGCGCGCACCCCGAGCGCCGGCTGGGTCCAGACCCGCTCGCCCAGCTCTTCGCGGGCGCCGGAGAGGGTCGCGGCGGGCAGCACGAGGTTGGCGTGCAGCTCGAGCACCTCGTCGAGCGGGCGGGCGGCCTGCGCCGGGGTCGACAGGAGGAGGGCCGTCGCCGCGATGGCGCGGAGCCCGCGCGCCCGGCGGGCCTGGAAGGGGATGGTCATGCGGGCTCCTGTGTGGCCCCGGCTAACGCCAGTCGGGGATGAATCCGTTCCGTCGCGCGGGGTTCTGCTCAGGCGCCCCGCGCCCGGCCGATAGCGGCCCGGCCCACACCGGCCTTGAGCGCCGTCGTCCCCAGCAGGAGCGCCAAGATGAGCTCGTCCAATGTCGGCGCGGATCCTGGGGGACGACCATCGCCGACCGGGGGGCGCGCGCGGCCCGCCCAGGCTAGGCCGGCCGCGGGCGCGCGCCGTCATGGGGACGGGCCGGCCCGGGTGGTGGCGCATGGCTGAACAACGCGTCGCGCCCTCCGCAGCGCCCCCGGCAGACAGCCTCGCCGCGCTGCTCCCCGCCGCGGTCACCCGCCTGCGGTGGATCGACACCATCCGGTGGGGGCGCTTCCGGCGCGACGCGACGGTCCCGCCGCCGCCGCCGATCCTGCCGAGCCAGGGGGCAGAGCGGTGGCTCGCGCACCTCGAGCGCCTCGCCGCGGTCGACCACGACGGGCACCAGCTCGGGGCGGTGCTGCTCGCCGGCGCGGCGGTGGGCGTCGGCTCGGCCGATCTCAACGACGACGAGCTGCGCCTCTCGACCCACCACCTGCCGATCATCGAGCGCCGCTGGATGGCGCTGCGGCGCTGGTCGCGGGAGCGGCTCGTCTCCGCCCCGGGCTTCTCGGCGCCCTCCCCGGCGGTGGCGGCCTGGATCGGCCCGCTGGCCGAGGTCGTCAGCCTCTGCTGGACGCACTACCGCTGCTACCTGTCCTTGCGCGAGGCCGGCGCGCTGCGCTGCGGCACGCCCCAGTACGAGGCCTACGAGGGCGTCAAGCGCGGCCCGGCCACGCCTGAGGCCGAGCACAAGGCCTTCCTCTGGTTCACGCTGGCCGACCACCTGTTCATGGGCGTGCAGCAGAACCTGCTCGCGCTCGGCGTCGACCGCATCCAGCGGCTGGCCCGGCGCGGCCGCTTCGCCGACCTCATCGAGATCGCCACGCTGGGCATGGTCTTCGGCGAGGGGCGCTCGGTCAGCTTCGTGCGGGGGGCCCTCCGCGCGCTCTACGGCCCGGCCCTGGCCGGCGGGCTCATCGAGCTGGCCGGTCACCTCGCCGCTGACCTCGAGCCCCGCTTCCGCGAGGTCTGTGACCCCGCTGACCTCGACCTGCGCTGGCTCGCCGAGCGCCTCGCCGAGCTCGTCGACGGCGCGCCGGCCCCGCAGGCCGTCTTTGGCGACGAGCTCGAGCTGGCCATCCGCGCCGAGCAAGAGCGAGAGGTCCGCCGGGCCGAGGCCTGGATCGAGCGCAGCGTGGCCCGGCGCGCCCTGCGGGGCCCGGTGCCGGGCGACGGGTGGGGGCCGCTGCGGGCGGCCCTGCAGGGCACGGTCCGGGCGGTGGCGGCCGACGGGCTGCGTCGGGCCGAGCTGGAAGAGCTGGCCGGGCGCTTGTCGGCGGCCATCGACGACGCGGCCCTCGCCGCGCGCAACACGCCCGAGGTGCCCTGGTGGCCTGGCGACGGCGAGGAGTACCGCCTCCGCCGCCAGCGCAGCGCCGCCGAGGTCGACCGGCTCTCCCACATGCTCGGCCTTGCCGAGCGGGTGGCCCTCGCGCTCGACCTCTGGCTGGCCGAGCTCCCCCAGAACCCGCAGCACCGGCCGATCTACAAGCGCTTCGTCGAGCTGCTCGAGGACCGCGAGAGCTGCCAGCTCGTCGAAGAGTGGACCTCTCGCTACGGCCCGCGGCTCGACACCATCTTCGGCGGGCAGCCCTGGTCGGCGGCGATGGACTGCAACCGCCAGCTGCGCGATCTCGACCTGCGGGTGCGCGAGCTGGTGCTCGAGGCGCGGCACCGCGGCGGCAGCCCTGAGATCTGGGGCCTGCTGCACGCCGGCCTGACCGACCGCCTGCGCGAGCTGCTGCGGCGGCACGGGCTCGGCTCGAACCTCGACCGCGGCGTCCAGCAGCTGATCCGCGCCGAAGAGCTGGTCGAGGCGGCCCGGCTGGTGCGCGCGACGGGCATGGTCGGCGCCCAGCCCGGAGACCTCGACGTCCCGGTCACCGTCGCCGTGCATGTGTTCAACGCGCACCCGGCGACCGTGCGCCAGAACATGCTGCGCAACCAGCAGATCGACTGGCGGCTCGACCGGCGCTTCCTCGTGCTCGGCACCTCGTCGGCCAACCGGGCGATCGTCGAGGCCGAGCGGGCGATGTGCGTCGAGACCGGCGCCACCCACTGGTTCCTCACCGCGCGGCGGCACAAGAAGGCCGGCAACCAGAACCGCATCATCCCCAACGCGCCGACCGACGCGGCGGGCCGTGGCTACTACTTCACGCTCGACGACGACTATGTCGCGGGCACCCAGGTTCTGCAGCGCATCGTGCCGATGGCCGAGCGCCACCCCAAGATCGCGTTCTTGCAGCTGCCCATGTACCTCTACGGCAGCGAGTGGCTCGGCATCTCGCGCGCGCGCTTCGCGGACGCCGCCGGCATGGGCGTCTGGGGCAGCATCACCAGCCCCGGCATGCGCGACGTGCGCCTGCTCTCGCGCGACTTCGCCCACCGTCGGCCGCTCGCGCTGCCTTTTGGCACCAGCACGCTGCTGCGGCTCGACCCCAAGGTCACCGCGCTGGCCGACACCAACGGCTTTCACACCGGCACGGTCACCGAGGACTTCGCGCAGGGGCAGACGGCCTTCGGCCTGTCCTACCTGCACCACCCCCGGGTGCCCGAGAACAAGTGGGACGACGGCCTGCTGCTCGACGAGATCTGGGTCGAGGGCGACGGCGTCGAGCTTTTTGGCCGCATCGCCCAGCAGACGCGGTGGTGCGAGGGCTCGATCCGCAACGCGCTGACCATCTGGTCGCCGATCCTCGGCGTGATGGGCCGGGGCTTGCTCGGCCTGCGCCCCCAGGCGGGCGAGCGCCGGCCGGGGCTGCTGCAGGTGATCTCGGGCACGCTGCTGGCTTTTGGGTACATCCTTGAGCTGGTCAGCATGCTGCTGTTCTTGGTGGCCTTCCCGCTGACGGTTTTCCAGGCCGAGCCGAGCGGCAGCATCGTCCACAGCTTGTTGTTCTGGGGCTCGCTGTGGGGCGTGCACATGCTGTTCCACGGCTGGCTGGGCGTGGCCTCGGGCATGTCGGTGATGACCTTCCTCGACCAGCACTTCATCCGCTTCGCCAGCATCACCGGCGTGGCAGAGGGCATCTACCGGGCGGTCCGCGACCCCTCGAAGGTCTGGGCGGCCAACAAGGACCCCAAGGCGCGGCTGCCCTTCCGCACGCACCTCGTCTTCTTGGCCGTCGCGGTCGTCAACCTCATCGCGGCGGCGGTCGGCTGGGCCCGCGAGCTGGACGTCTACCTGCTCTGCCTCGTGGGCGCGGCGACCGCGCTCTGGCAGTACCGCTTCCTCCACTCGGTCCCGATGGAGGTGGTCCCGCGCATCGAGAACCTGCCGCGGCGCAACCCGAGCCCGCTGCTGGCGCAGGCCTTCCTCCGCTGGGAGGGCTGGAGGCGCCCGATCGACGACACCCCGGTCGCCCCGGTGCCGCTGGTCGTGCCGTCCATCCTCGTGGTCGCCGGCCTGACCGCCGGCGCGCTGGGCCTGCGCTACTCAACGCTGCTGCCCGATCTGGGCGGCTTGCTGCACCGCCAGCCGGTCTTCCTCGTCTGGCTCGTCGTCTCGGACATCTGTCAGGTGCTGTCGCTCGGCTGGCTCTGGGTCTTCGCGGCGGCGGGCATGCTGTCGCGCGACACCTTCCACTGGAAGGCGCTCATCTCGGCGGGTGAGGCGGGCGTGGTCCAGGCGCAGGACAACGCCGGCGGGCTCATCCCCGACCGGGTGCGCGCGCCGATCGGGCGATTTGTGGCCTGGTTCCTCGGCCGCCGCCCGCTGCACCCCGCGCTGGGCTTCGCCGGCGCCTCGGGCCTGCCGGTGCTGCTCTTTGGGCTGGCCTTCGCCCTGCGGTGGGTCCACATCGACCGCAACGGCGTCTTTATGGACGAGAGCTTCTACATCATCACCGGCCGGCGGCTGATGTTCGAGGGGATGGCCCGCGAGCTGCTCGAGGTGATGTTCGGGAGCTACCTCTACCCCCTGCTGACCGCGACCGCGCACAGCATCGGCGGGGTCTCGGGCAGCCGGCTGCTCTCGATGGCCGCCGGCGCGCTCACCGCGGTGGCGATCGCCCAGGTCGGCGACCGCATCGGCGGGCGCACGGTCGGGCTGCTGGCCGGGCTCGTCGTCGCGGTCACGCACCAGCACATCTACATCAGCGCGCTGGCGCTCTATGACGCCCCCGCCGTGGCCGGGCTCGCGGTCGGCTTCGCGCTGGTCACCACCGCCCTGCGGGGCGGCGGCAGCGACCGGATCGGCGAGCCGACCCGCCTCGCGCTGCTGGTGCTCGGCGGGGTGGCCGCCGCGGTTGGGGTCCTCATCAAGTACGTCGCGGTGGTGCTGCTCCCGGCGATCGCGCTGGCCGTCTGGGTCTGGAGCCCCGGCCTCTCGCGGGCCGCGCGCCTGCGCCGGGCCTTCGCCTTCGCCGCGCCGGTCGGGGTCGGGCTCTCGGTCTACGCGCTGCGGCACTGGTCGGTGCTGATGGGCTGGTGGCGGTTCACCCGCAGCTACACCACCCTCATCGAAGACGACGTGCACGCGCTCTTTGACATCTACATGGTGCAGAGCGTCAACATCGGCCTCGGCTTCTTGCTCGCCGCGCTCGGCGTGCTCGGTCGGCGGCGCCTGCCGCAGCGCCCGGCCCTCGCTGACGTGGCGGTCCTCGGGCTCGGCACGGCCTCGTTCCTGGCCTTCCACTTTGGCACCCGCGCCGACGTGAACTTCTCCAAGCACATCACCTTCGCCTTCCCCTTCCTCGTGCCGCTCGTCGCGATGGGGCTGCGGGTCGTCGCCTTGGAGGCCGAGGCGCTCTACGCCCGCCGCGGGCTGCCCGGCGCCCTGGCGCAGCGGCTCGGCCGGGCCAGCCTCGTGCTCGCGCTGGTCCTGCTCGGGCTCTACCAGGTCGACAAGGTGGCCGGATCGCTGCGGTGGTGGCCGGATGTGCGCGGGCAAGCGGACAAGGCGGTCGCGTCTGTGCAGGCCGGAGATCGCGTGCTGGTCGATGACACCGGCGCGGAGCTCTACCTGTTGGAGCGCGGCGCCCTTGTGGACACCCCCTTCTGGATCGCCCACGAGGGCCAGACCGGGCACCCCGCGGCCCGGGCCGCGATCTGGGACCGCACCTACGCCGTCGTGGTCTTGACCGGGGGGGTCACCACCGAGGGGCGGGCGCTCTCGGCCGCGGTCGGGCCGACGCTCAGCGCCGCGGGCTACCGCCGCGTGCTCGGGGAGAGCGCGAAGGGGCCGCACGCGGGGGTGTGGGTCCGGGGCGCGGGCCCGGGCGAGACCGCGCGGCTCCCCTGAGGTACGCGCGGGCGCACGGCCTGCGCTCCGCCGCGATATTGTCGGCAGAGGCGGCCGCTCCGCCGCGGGTCCCGCGCGGGGCTCCGCGGCCGGTTCGGCGAGGCGGGGGCACAGATGGCGGAGTCAGCGGGTCGTCGGGTGGTGGTCGTAGAGGATGACACCTCCACCGCACAGGTGCTGAGCGAAGTGCTGACCAGCGCCGGGTTCTCGCCGCGCGTCTTCACCGACGGCTTGGCCGCGTACGGCGAAATCCTGAGGTCCCCCCCCGAGCTGCTGCTGCTCGACCTGATGGTGCCCGGGATCGACGGGATCGAGCTCTGCACCCGGGTGCGCGGCGAGCCCGCGCTGCGCGGCCTCAAGGTGCTGGTGCTGTCGGGCAAGATGTACGACGCGGATCGGGTCGCGGCCCTGCGCGCCGGCGCCGACGGCTTCTTGACCAAGCCGGTGCGCATCGCCAGCCTGCTCGAGGCCATCGACCGGATCACCGCCGACGCCGCCGAGGTCTGCTTCTGGGGGGTGCGCGGCACGCTGCCGGCCCCGGCCAAGGGCAACGAGCGCTACGGCGGCAACACGAGCTGCGTCAGCCTGCACCTGCCGCGCGAGGGGCTGCTCATCTTTGACGCGGGCACCGGCATCCGCGCGCTGGGCGACCACCTGCTGCGCACGACCGGCGGCCGCATCAGCGGGGCGGTGCTCATCACCCACCCCCACTGGGACCACATCAACGCGCTGCCCTTTTTTGGCCCCCTGTTCGGCCAGGGCAACCAGTTCGAGATCCTCGGGCCGGCCCAGGGCGCGCGCGGCATGCGCGAGCTGGTCGCCGCCCAGATGGACGGCCTCTTCTTCCCGATCACCCCGCGCGAGCTCGGGGCCGATCTGCACTACCGCGAGCTGCGCCCGGGCACGACCGAGGTGCAGGGGGTCGAGGTGCGCTGCTTCTCGCTGATGCACCCCGGCGCCTGCCTCGGCTACCGGGTCGAGCTCGGCCGGCGGTCCTTCGCCTACATCACCGACCACGAGCTCTTCCCCGAGGACTCGGCCTGGTACAGCGTCGAGTACCGCGACCGCCTCGTGGCCTTCCTGCGCGGCGTCGACCTGCTGGTCACCGACACGAGCTACTTCGACGAAGAGTACGCCACGCGGATCGGCTGGGGGCACTCCTCGGTCAGCGCGGTGGCCCAGCTCGCGCACGACGCCGAGGTGGGCTCCTGGGCGCTGTTTCACCACGATCCGGGGCAATCGGACGCCGACATCGACCGCAAGCTGCGGGTCGCCGAGGCGGCCTTGCGCGCGCTGGGCTCGTCGACCCGGGCCTTCGCGCCGGCCGAGGGGGATCGGGTCACGCTCTGAGCCGGGCAGGGCCCCGGGGGAGCCCGGGTCCGCAGGGCTCTCGGCGCCGAGGACCGCGGGCCCGCCCGTGTTCTCGACGCGGAGCGGCGGGCTGCCGGAGGGGCCTGGGCTAGCCAGGGGGTGCGGAGGGCCGGCTGGGCCCCCGCGCCGCCGCGGAGGGCAGGGGCAGCTCGCCTCAAGCCCGCTCCGCGGCGCCCGATGGGCCCATCTCGGAGGCGCCCCATGACCATCGCCGTGATCACCGCGCTCATCCTCGTCTGCGTGATGATCGGCGGGCCGGTCGGCAAGGCCACCGACAAGGCGCCGCTGCTGTAGCGCCGCGCCGCGGTCACCGGCCCGCCCCACAGGGTTCGCCCGGCCGCCGCGCGCCGGGGATCCCCGCGCGGTCGTCGCCCTGCTAGGGGGGTGCATGCGCGCCCCGCTCCGCACCGCGGCCCTCCTCACGCTCTGCGCCTGCAGCGGCGGGCAGGTGGGCGGAGAGCGCGCGGCGTGGCTCCAGGCCCGCCTGCGCGAGGACAACCTCGTCTGGCTGTCCCGCGACCCGGCGCTGGTCGCCGACAAGCTCGAGCGGATGGCCGCCGACCCCTTCGACTTCATGCGGGGCACGGCAGGGGTCTACGCCGCCGATCTGCTGCGGGTCGACGGCGGGGCCGACGGGCTCGGCGCGCTGGATCAGCCAGGGCTGGCCGCGCTGCTGTTCGGCGACGCCCACCCCGAGAACCTGGGCACCGGCTGGCCCGCGGCCGGCGGCGGCGCGGCGCCTGAGGCCGGCGCGCTGGTGGTCAGCTTCTTTGACCCCGACGCCATCACCTTCGGGCCGCCCGGGCTCGAGCTGCGGCGGGCCGCGCTCGGTTTTGGCGCCCTGCGGCTGGCCCCCGGCGCCCGCGCCGCCTGCCCCCGCAGCTGCGCCGAGGACATGGCCCGCGCGCTGGGCGAGGGCTGGGCCGAGGGCCTGTCGGGCGCGGCGGCCGACCCGGCCGACGAGGGGCTGCTGCTCGCCGCGCTGCGGCTGGCCGCGGTCAGCGACGAGGCCGACCCCCTCGAGCGGCTCTCGGACGTCGATCCCGAGACGGGCCTGCTGCTGCGGGCGCCGCTCGACGCGGCCGGTCGGGGGCAGCTCGATCTGGGGCCGGCCGAGCGCGCGCAGGTGGCGCGCCTCTGGGCGCAGATCGATGAGGTGCACGGGCTGCGGCTGATCGACGCCGCGCGGCGCTACGGCAGCGGCGTGTCGTCCATCCCGGCCCTGCGGGTGCTGCTGCTGGTCGATCAGGGGCGGGAGGGCGTCGAGGACGACCGCGTGCTCGACCTGCGCGAGCTGGTCGACCCGCCCGCCCTGCCGGTGGCGGGCGCGGCGGTGGCCGGGGTCTTCGAGGACAACGCCGACCGCGTCGCGCGCGGCGCGGCGGCCCTCTGGCCCACGCCGGACGCCGATCCCTTCTTGATGGGGCTGACCGACGGGGAGCAGAGCTTCCGGCTGCGCGGCTGGCGTGGCGCCTTTCGCTCCTTTGATCACCTCGATCTGGCCGCCGCGCTCGACACCGGGGCGGTCGGCCCGCCTGAGCTGGTCCAGCTCGCCGGCGCGGCGGGCCGGGTGCTCGGCGCGGCCCACGCCCGGGCGCCGGGGCCCGACGGGGGCCCGGTCGGTCCGGCCCTGCGCGGGGCGCTGGGCGCAGCAGGGGGAGGCGGGGCGCTGGGCGCGGGGCTGGCGGCCGGCGTCTGGGCCGATCTCGAGCAGCTCGAGGCCGATCACGCGCTGCTGATCGGCCTGCGCACCGCCCACGGCCCGCTGGCGGGCATCGACGCCGCGCCCACCCGCGGCGCCTGGGGGGAGCGCGGCGTTCAGTAGTCAGAATGTGTCCGGTAGCCGGCGTGATTCTGCATGCGCGCGGCGATACCCTGGGGTATGTTCAGGGTATGTCTGCCCTCGCCCTCCTCCCCGGCCGCGCCCGTCCCACCGATCCGGCGGATCGCGCTGCGCGCATCGACGCCCTGCGCGGCCAGCTCGCCGCCCTCGCGCCGCCCCGGGCCCTGCCGGTGGGCCTCGCCACCGGCCTGCCGGCGCTCGAGGCCGCCACCGGCGGCTGGGCCCGGCCGGGCCTGAGCCTCATCGAGGGCCCGGTCGGCAGCCCGCGCCTCGCCGCGGTCTTGCCGGCGCTGCGCCGCCTCACCCTCGCCGGCCGGCAGGTCGCGCTGGTCGACGCCGAGCAGCGCATCTACCCGCCGGGGCTCGATGGCGTGCTGCTCGACAACCTCATCATCGTCCGCCCCCTGCCGGGCCGCGCGCTTTGGGCGGCCGAGCAGCTCGCCCGCTGCGCGGCCCTGCCCCTGGTGGTGCTGCTCGATCCGCCCCCCCTGGGCCGGGCGGCGCGCCGCCTCGAGGTCGCCGCGGGTGATGGCGACACCGCGCTGGTCGTGATCTCCGAGGCGCCGCAGGTCGACCTGCCCGCGCGGGTGCGGCTGCGCAGCCGCGGCGAGGGCCCGCCGCCGCCGGGGCCGGCCCTGTTCCTCGCCCGGGGCGGGCGCGCCGGCGGGCGCTGGATCAGCCTCGCGCCTGCGGGAACGGGCAGCGGCGCGTCCGGATAAGCTGCGCCCTGCCGCAGCCCGCCCCGCTGCACGTGATCCCCCGCTGGTCTTGATCCCCCGCTGGTCTTGATCCCCCGCTGCTCGTGCTCTCCGCGCGCGGGCGCCTGTCCTCTCCCTTCGCCGGCCCACTCCCTGGAGGTCCCATGCGCCAAAGCACCGCGCTGCGCGCCCTGATCTGCCTGACCGCGCTCTCCGCCTGCACCGGCAAAGACCCCGCTGGTGGCGGGGTCGACGACGGCGGCGGGCAGGACTCCAGCGCGCCGATCACCGAGGTCTACAGCGGCTGCGACCCCGTCGCGCCCACGCTGTGCGGTCTGCCCTTCCCCTCGACCTACTACATGCGAGAGGACGCGGCCTCGGCCACCGGCTGGCGGATCGACCTGCAAGACGCCGCGCTGCCCATCAACAACAACGGCGGCCAGCCGACGGGGCAGTTCCTCAACGAGCGCGACGGCTGGTCGGTGAGCAGCGCCCTGCTCGCGCACTTCCCGGGCGTCGACCTCAACAACCTCGTGGGCCACGACCGCATCGGCGACTCGCTGCTCGACGACAGCCACACCGTGCTCATCGACGTCGAGACCGGCGAGCGGGTGGCCCACTGGGTCGAGCGCGACGTCAGCATCGAGGACGGCGAGAACAGCCTGCTGATGATCCACCCCGCGGCCCCGCTCGACTATGGCCGCCGCTACGTGGTGGGCCTGCGCGGGCTGGTGGACAGCGAGGGCAACGCCCTGCCGGCCAGCGACGGTTTTGTGGCGCTGCGCGACGGCACCGCCACCCAGACTTGGGACACTGAGGGGCGGCGCGCGCTCTACGACGAGGTGGTCTTCCCCGCGCTCGAGGCCCAGGGCTGGGACCGCGGCACCGTCACGCTGGCCTGGGACTTCGTCACCGGCAGCAAGCAGCAGATCACCGGCCGCGCCAGCCACATCTCCGCGCTGCTCGACGAGGCCATCCCCGATGGCCCGGCCTACACCATCGATCTGGTCGAGACCGCGCCCAACGAGCACATCGCGTTCCGCGTCACCGGCACGATGACCGTGCCGCTGTTCACCGACGTGGACGACTCGGGCGCGCTGCTGACCCGCGGCGACGACGGCATGCCGTACATCAACGGCGAGACCTCGGTGCCATTTACGATCAACGTGCCTCGCGTCCTTGTCGACGAGGGGCGCCCCGGTCCGCTGGTGCAGTACGGCCACGGCCTGCTCGGCGGCCAGGGCGAGGTCAACGGCGGCTACCTGGCCGAGCTGGCCAACCGCTATGGCTACGTGCTGTTCGCGGTCGACTGG
>JBJONS010000746.1:0-7087 GCA_046051725.1 Pseudomonadota bacterium
CGGTCGAGCTGATGACCGGGATGGCGACCTCGGCGGTGCCGTCGATGGTGCCCTGGATGACGGTCTTGCCTTCTTCGACGTGCCGGTAGATGTTCTCGACGATGACGATCGCGTTGTCGACCAACATGCCCAGCGCCAAGATGAGGCTGAACAGCACGATCATGTTGAGCGTGATGCCCAACAGATCGAGCGTGATGAAGGTCAACAGCATCGACATCGGGATCGAGAAGCCGACGAACAGGCTGCTGCGCAGGCCCATGAAGATGACCACCACGCCGATGACCAAGATCAAGGCGGTGATGATGTTGTTTTCGAGGTCGGCGACCATGTTGCGGATCATCTTGGACTGGTCGGCCAGCACCTTGTGGTCGACGCCGCTCGGCCACTTCGCCTGGTGGGCAGCGGCGACCTCTTTGACCTCGTCGCTGATGTCGATGATGCTCGCGCCGGCGCGCTTGGTGATGGCCAGCGAGACCGAGGGCGCGCGGTTCATGCGCGCGTAGCTGGCGGCGGGCGCGTAGCCGTCGACGACGCGGCCCACGTCGCGGATGAAGACCGGACGGCCGCCGATGCGCTTGATCGCCACCCCTTCGATGTCGGACGCGAGCTTGAAGTCGCCGGGCACCCGCAGCAAGAAGTTGGCGTCACCGCTCGCCACGTCGCCGCCGGGGATGTTCACGTTCTCGTTGCCGATGGCGCCCATCACGTCGTTCATCGACAGGCCGTAGGTGGCCAGCCGGCGCGGGTCGAGCTGCACCTTGATCTCGCGCTCGAGTCCGCCGCTGATGCGGGTGTCGAGCACGCCGGGGATGCGCTTGACCTCGTCTTCCAGCGCCTCGGCGAGCTGCTTGAGCTCTTCCTGATCAGCGTTGCCGGCGATGTTCACGATCATGATCGGCACGTCCGAGAAGCTGATCTCTTGGATCAACGGGTCCTCGGCGTCCTCGGGCAGCTTGGACTGGGCCCGGTTGACCCGGTCGCGCACGCGCTGCAGCGCGTCCTCGATGACGATCTCGGGCTCGAACTCGAGGCTGACGATCGACACGCCTTCAGCGCTGGTCGACGACATCTTCTTGAGGCCCTTGAGCCCGGCGAGCTCGTTCTCCATCGGGATGGAGACGAGGCTCTCGATGTCTTGGGGCGACACGCCAATGTAGGGTGTGCTCACCAACACCACCGGGATCTTGACGTCCGGAGACGCCTCGCGGGGCAGCATGTAGTAGGAGACACCGCCGAAGAAGGCCACGACCGCGATCAACAGGGCGATGGTGGGGGATGCCTTCAAGAGCCAACGGAACATGAACGCCTGCCTTGGCGCGCGCGGAGGCGCGCAGCAGCCTGGTCCGGGAGGGGAGGGGACGGAAGGGGGCGCGGGCGCGCCCGCGGATCCGCCCCGGCCTTGGGTGGGGAGAGCTGGGGTGCGGAGCGCGGGTCAGCGGTTGAAGACGACGCGGCCGGCCTCGCAGCAGACGCCCTCGCGCGACACGATGAGCGGGTCGCCCTCGGCGAGGCTGCGGTGGCCCACGTAGATCACCCGGTCGCCGGCCGAGACGCCCTCGGCGACGACGACCTGGTCGTGGACGAGCGCGCCGGCCCGGACCGGCTGCCACGCGGCTTTGCCCTCGCGGTCAACGAAGACGCCGGTGCCGTTAACGCCGGTGACCAGCCAGTCCTGCGGCAGCACGATCGCCTCGCCGCCGAGGTCGGCGGTGATGGCCACGGTCGCGATCATGCCGGGGAGGAGGTGCCGGTCGGGGTTGGGCAGCTGCACCTTCGCGAGGAAGGAGCGCGTCTCGAGGTCGGCGGCGAGGTCGACGTTGTGAACGACACCCTGAAAGGCCCCGGCCGCCGCGTCCGCGGTGACCATCACCGGCATGCCCGGCTTGAGAAGCCCGATGTCGCGGTCGGCGACCGAGACGGTCACGTGGATCGGGTCGAGGGCGACCACGCGGGCGATCGGCTGCCCGGGGTTCACCACCTCGCCGACCTCGAGGTCAATCTGGGTGACCGTGCCGTCGAAGGGCGCCTTGATGACCGCCCGCGACGCCTGGATGGCCGCCATCTTGAGGTTGGCCTGGGCGACCGCGTGCTGGGTCTCTGCGCCCTGCAGCTGGGCCTTGCTGGCGAGGTCACCCATGGCCCGCACCCGCTCGAGCTCGCTGCGGGCCAGCGTCGCTTGCGCGGCGGCTTGCTCGTATTGTGCGGCGAAGATCCCCGAGTTGACGTAGGCCAACGCCTGGCCCTGGCTCACGGCCGCGCCGGGCTCGACGACGACGCGCTCGACGAAGCCGCCGGCGGGGGCGGCCAGCAGCGCGTCGCGCGAGCCCGTGACCTCGCCGGGGAGGCGGATGTCAAGCTTGGCGGCCGAGGCCTGCACCACGGCGACCTCGACGCGGGAGCCGGGCGACTGGGGGACCTCGCCGGGGGCGGTGGGCGCGGTCGCGGCCTCACCCCCGCCGCAGGCGGCGAGCAAAAGAACGAGGCTCAGGGGAGCGAAGGCGGTGGTACTCAAGGCTTGACCCCGTGAAAGAACAGGTCGGTGAGGAGGAAGGAGAGGGAGCGCGCAGAGGGGTTGGCCGGCGCGAGGCCCGCCACCGGCGGCTCGGCGCGGTAGGCGGGGCCCGGCGGCTCGGCGGCGGTCAGGGCCGGCGGGCTGCAGCCGCCCTGGTGGTGGTGGAGCGACTCCATCGCGGTCTCGTGCAGCAGGCCCATGAGGAAGCGGGCGATGTGCTCGGGCGCGATGTCGGGGCGCACCGCGCCCTCGGCGAGCCCCTGGCGGACCAGCACGAGCATCGCGGTCGAGGTCGCCTCGCGGGCCGCTTCGACGTCGAAGGTCGGCTGGCCGCGCTCGGGGCGCAGGTGCGAGGTCAGCGCGAGGCGCATCGGCTCAGGCTCTGCCTCGACGTGGTGGAGCAGCTGCTCGACGAGGAGGCGCACCTTCGAGCGAAAGGGCTGGTCGAGCTGCGCGACGGTCGTCAGCAGCTGTGCGTAGCGATCCAGCGGGCTGGCGAGGGCTTCGAGGAACAGCGCCTCTTTGCTCGGAAAGTAGTAGTAGAGGGCGGGTTTTGTGCAGCCGACGGCCTCGACGACCTCGCGGATGCTGGTCGCGCCGTAGCCGCGTTCGGCGAAGTGCACCGTGGCAGTGCGAAGGATGCGCGCGCGGAGATCGTGGCCGTGGCTCGGGGCCGCTGGGGCCGGCGCGCCCGCGTCTGCCGCGGCGTGCTCACCGCTGGGGCTGCCGCCGTGTTCAAGGCGCGCCGGCGCGATCAAGTGCCCGCCTTCGCGCGCCGCAGCGGCGGGAAGGGCGTCAGCGGGCGGCGTCTTGCGCGGTCGAGGCAAAGCGGGTCCCCTGTTTACCGACCGGTAGGTAACCGTCGGCTCGTGCCCCGCAAGGGCCCCGACACCGGCGCCAGCGCGACTGCCCCCTGGGCCGCGGGCCGCGCGCCTTGCTATGCTTGGGGTTCACGCCTCCGGCGTCACCTTCGACAGCCGCCGCGCAGGGATCATGGCCGCCTCCACCGCCCCCGCCGCCACCCCGACCCTGTTCGAGCGCCTGCGCGAGCAGGGCGACGTCGCGCTGGCGGTGCTGCTGCTGGCCTTCCTCGTCATCATGGTCATCCCGCTGCCGAGCTTTGTGCTCGACATGCTGCTCGCGCTCTCGCTTGGGATCGCGCTGCTGATCATGTTGACGACCTTGTATGTTAAGAAGGCCGTCCAGTTCAGCATTTTCCCGATGGTGCTGCTGGCGACCACGCTGTACCGGCTGTCGCTGAACGTCGCGAGCACCCGCCTCATCCTGCTCGACGGCGACAAGGGCGAAGCAGCCGCCGGCCAGATCATCAAGACCTTTGGTCAGGTCGTCGTCGGCGGCAGCTACATCGTCGGGCTCGTCGTCTTCATCATCCTGGTGGTCATCAACTTCTCGGTCATCACCAAGGGCGCCGGCCGGATCGCCGAGGTCGCGGCGCGGTTCACGCTCGACGCGATGCCCGGCAAGCAGATGGCGGTCGACGCTGAGCTCAACGCCGGCGTGATCAACGAGAAAGAGGCGCGGCGGCGGCGCGACGAGATCACCGCCGAGGCCGACTTTTACGGCGCGATGGACGGCGCGAGCAAGTTCATCCGCGGCGATGCGGTGGCGGGCATCGTCATCACCATCATCAACATCCTCGGCGGCGTCGCCATCGGCATGTTCCAAGAGGGCATGACCTTCCGCGAGTCGGCCCAGATCTACACGGTCTTGACCATCGGCGACGGCCTCATCAGCCAGATCCCGGCGCTCATCATCAGCTCGGCTGCCGGTCTGCTGGTCACGCGGGTCAACAACAACGATGGGGTGCCGCTCCCGCAGCAGTTCGCCGACCAGCTGTTGGGCTCGCCCCGCGCGCTCGGGCTGCTGGCCGGCACGCTGGTGGGTTTTGTCGCCCTGCCTGGCTTCCGCATCCCCTTCGCGGCGATGGCCGGCGGCGCCGCGTACCTCGCCTACCGGGGCAACGAGAAGCAGAAGAAGATCGCGGCCACGCCGCCCACGCCGGCGATCGAGTCCAGCGTCCAGACCGCGGACGAGGCGCCCGTCGAGACCCTGCTCAAGGTCGAGCCTCTGGCCATCGAACTGGGCGTCGATCTCATCGCGCTGGTCGACGAACGCAAGGGCGGCAACCTCGTCGAGCGCATCCAGCGGATCCGCCGGCAGACCGCCCAAGAGCAGGGCCTGCTGGTGCCCTCGGTGCACTTGCGCGACAACCTCAAGCTGCAGCCGGGTGAGTACAACATCCTGCTGCGGGGCGAGAAGGTGGCCGAGGGAACGCTGTACCCGCGGCAGTTCCTGGCGATCAACCCAGGCGATGTGACGGTGCCCCTCAAGGGCGTCAAGGGCAAAGACCCTGTGTTTGGTTTGGACGCCACGTGGATCAACGAGGGCGCCAAAATGAACGCCCAGACCGCTGGCTACACCGTGGTGGACACCGCCACCGTCATCACCACCCACATGACCGAGGTGCTCGCCCAACACGGGCACGAGCTCTTCGGGCGCCAGCAGCTCGCCGACCTGCTCGAGCGGGTGCAGCTCGAGAACCCGCGCCTCATCGAAGAGCTCATCCCCGACACGCTCAGCCGCAGCGCGGTGCTGCGGGTCTTCCGCAACCTGCTGCGCGAGGGCGTGAGCATCAAGGACGGCACCAGCGTGCTTGAGGCGCTCGCCGACCATGGACAGCGGCTCAAGGACCCCGACGTGCTCACCGAGTTCGTGCGGCAGCGGCTCGCCCGCCACGTCACGCGCCGCTACGCCGATGAGCAGGGCGTCATCCACTACATCGGGCTCGCGCCCGACGCCGAAGACGCCATCTCGGCGGGCCTGCACGGCGGTGAGGGCGGCGTGATGAACCTCACGCTCGACCCGAACGACGCCCGCCGGCTGCTCATGGCCATCCGGGCCGCCGCCGACAAGTGGCGCGGCACCGGCGAACTGGTCCTGCTCTGCCCGCCGCTGGCCCGCGGGCCCCTCCGTCGGCTCACCGAGAAGGTCGTCCCGCGCGTCGCGGTCATCTCTCCCGCCGAACTGCTCCCCACCGTGCGGTTGGAGCGGGTGACGGCCGTCTCGCTGCGGAACGCCGCGGCCTGAGCGGCAGGCCCGGGGTCCGCCCTCCAAACAAGGCTTGAGGACCGCGCGGGCGCTGGGATAAGGTGCAGCGCTGAGCGCCAGCGGCGCGGGGTCGGCCTGACCCCGGCCGGCCCACCACAAGCGGGTGGTCCTCGGCGCGCCGCGGTGCGCCCCATCGGCAATTCGGGTGGAGGGGGTCAGAGTGTACGGGCGCACCGGAAAGCTGGAGGGCGAGCGCCGGGTCGACGGGCTGACCCGGGACGAGGTGTGCCGCCGCTACAAGGGGCGCATCGCGTTGATCGCACGGCGTATCGGTGAACGCTTGCCGCCGGACTGCGAGCTGCTCACCGAAGACCTCGCCGGCTTTGGCGCCGTCGGCCTGCTCGAGGCCTTCGACCGCTTCGACGAGGGCCGGGCCATCCAGTTCTCCACCTTCGCCGAGTACCGGATCCGCGGCGCGATGATGGACGCCCTGCGCCAGAACGACGCGTTCTCCCGCTACCGCCGCCAGATGTCCCGCCGGATCGAGGACGCCCAGGCCGGCTTGCTGGTCGAGCACGGGCGCGCCGGAACGGTGGACGAGCTCTGCCAGCGGCTCGGCGTCGACATGGAGACCTACTGGCACATGCGGGCCTGCACGCAGTCGGTCAGCTACGTCAGCATCTTCGACGGCGAAGATGACGACGGCGAGGGTGAAGAGGGCCGCTCGCTCTCTGAGGTGCTCTCGGCGAGCAGCGGCGACGAGCCCCTCCGCGGCCTGATGGGCGAGGACGCCCGCGCGCTGCTCAAGGCGGCGCTCAAAGAGCTGCCCGAGCGCAAGCGCCAGTGCGTCATCCTGTATTATGGTCGCGGCCTGAACCTCAGCGAGATCGCGCGGGTCTTCGACGTCACGCCCTCGCGCATCTCCCAGATCTTGTCGAGCGCCCGCGAAGAGCTCCGCGAGATCTTGTTTGACCAGATTGACCTTGACGACCTCGCCTACGGGCGCATCAACGCGGAGGCCCTGTGAGCCACGAGATCTACTCCGTCCTCTCGGGCGCGCTCGGCGTCTGGCAGCAGACCGAGGTCACCGCCAACAACCTCGCGAACATCAGCACCACCGCCTACCGCGAGCAGCGCACGACCTACGAGCAGGTCGACCGCGACCCGCGCCCGCTGGGCAACAGCTTCAGCCGGATGGTGCCGGGCTTCGTCAACCAGATCGACGGTCCCATCATCAATGACAACGTCGAGACCCACGTGGCGCTGCGCGGGCCGGGCTTCCTGGTGGTCGAGACCCGCGACGGCGAGGCGCTGCTGACCCGCAACGGCAACCTCCGCCTCGACGAGGATCGCTTCCTGGTGACCCAAGACGGCGAGC
The DNA here is from genome assembly GCA_046051725.1 of Pseudomonadota bacterium. Classification (GTDB taxonomy): domain Bacteria; phylum Myxococcota_A; class UBA796; order UBA796; family UBA2385; genus JAEUKK01. The sequence goes on from JBJONS010000746.1 coordinate 6,960, forward strand.
GTGTGCTCGGCCACACCGGTCCGATCATGGTGCCGCTCGGCGAGAAGATCGAGATCGACGCCGATGGCAACGTGACCACCCGCCTCGACAACGGCTTTGACGTCGTGGTGCGGCAGGTCGACCAACTC
>JBJONS010000747.1:0-3734 GCA_046051725.1 Pseudomonadota bacterium
AGCTGGACGCGTACCTGAAGTCGACCGCGATGCACCGCGGCGCGTTCGAAGAGCGCACGCGCCAGATGCTGCTGCGCCAGAAGCTGCAGACCGCGGTGGTCACCGGCGTGATCGTGCCCGACGCTGAGGTCGAGGCCATGCTGCGCGACCAGCTCACCCAGCTGCGGGCCCGCTGGGTCCTGCTCAGCGACAACGCCCTGCTGCCCAACGTGCCTGCGTCTCAAGATGAGGTCGACAAGAAGCTCGCCGAAGAAGAGAAGCTGGTCCGCGAGCAGTACGACCGCGAGCTGGCCACCCGGTGGAGCGTCGAAGAGAAGGTGCTGATCCACAAGATCAGCCTGCGCCGCAACCTCGACCCCGGCGGCGTCGACGACGCGGCGCTCAAGGCCAAAGCCGAGCAGATCCTGGCCGAAGCCAAGGCCGGGGCCGACTTCGCGGCGCTGGCCCGCCGCTGGTCCGAAGACCTCAGCGCGGTCAACGGCGGCATGATCGGCGCGATGTCGAAGCTGCAGCTCGGCGATGCTCTGGCTGAGGCCGTCTTCGCCGTGCCCGACGGCGGGCTGAGCGGCGTGCTCGAGACCGCCACCGCGTACGAGATCGTCCGGGTCGAGTCGCGGACCCCGTCGAAGGTCACCCCCTTCGAAGAGGCCCGCGCCGCCATCGCCCGTGAGCTCGTGCAGAAAGAGAAGCTGCCCGCCTTCGCCGACGAGACCAGCAAGGCGCTGCTCGCAGCCTGGACCGCCGGCGGCGCCGCCCCCGACGCGCAGCTGCAGGCGCTCGGCCTGCAAGCGCTCGAGTCGGCGCCCTTCTCGCCGGCCCAGCCGCGCCTCCCGGGCGCCGGCACCAGCGACGAGCTCACCGCCGTCCTGGCCAAGACGACGGCGCCGGGCCTGCTCCCGCAGGTGTTCAGCGCGACCAACGGCAAGCTGCTGCTCGAGGTGACCGCCGTCGACGCGCCCGACGCGGCCACGCTGGCGATGTTCCTCGACATGGGCCGCCAGCAGGTCGAGCGCGAGCGCCGCACCGATGTCTTCGAGCGCTGGCTCAAGGACCTCCGCTCGCGCAACCGCGTGGTCCAGAGCTACACGCCCTGATCCGCGCGATGCCCGCGGCGCGGCTGGGCGGCGGTCCCGGCCGCACGTCCGCAGCGGGCCGAGCCGGGCGCGCCTCACGCGCAGGTTGAGACGCAGGTCCACCGGACCATTCCGGGCCCGTGACGCTCGTCTTTACGCCAGATCTGGCGCGTGCTACGACTTGACGTGCCAAGCCTCACCCTGAGGCAGCACCTCAGCGCGCCGCGCCTCCGGGGCCGACCGCGCCCGGCGCCGCCCCTGCGCGGCGCCCGATCCCCGCTCCGCCTGGCCCGCCCCGCATGGCAGACCCCTCCGAGACGCAGCTCCGCACCGCGCCGCCGGGGCTGACCCCGCCGCGGCGCCCGCTGGCGTCGACCCTGGGCGCCCTCGCGCTGCGGGCCGCGTGGTCGGCGCGCCATCCCGGCGAGGCGCTCGCGCTGCCCCTGCCTCCGGCGCCCGAGCGCAGCTTCTACGTGGCGGCCGACGGGTGGGAGAGCCCCCTGCTGCGCCTGCGCGCCGCCGGCGACCAGCGGGGTGAGCCGGTGGTCCTCGCCCACGGCCTCGGCGCGGGCCAGCGCAGCTTCGATCTGCACGCCGACAGCCTCGCCCGCCACCTGCAGCGCGCCGGCTACGACGTCTTTTTGCTCGCCCACCGCGGCGACGAGGGCGCCCGGGCGCCGGCGAGCGGTGGGGCCTTCGACTTCGATGACATCGTCACACACGATGTCCCCGCGGCGCTCGACCGCGTGCTGCGCCTCACCGGGGCCAGCCGCGCGCTGTGGATCGGCCACGCGCTGGGGGGCCAGCTCGCCTACGCGCACCTCGCCCGCGCGGGGGCCGAGCAGCTCGCCGGGCTCATCACCCTCTGCGCGCCGGTGCGGTTCACGCCGCCCCGCAGCCACGCCCGGCTGGCCGCCCACGCCGCCCGCCTGCTCCCCACCGGCTGGCGGGTGCCCGCCCGGCGCCTGCACGCCGCGCTCGCGCCCTTCGGCGGCGAGCAGCTCACCCACGATCTCGCGCCCGACGCCGATCCCGAGGCGCTGCGCAGCTTGATGCTGCACGGGGCCGAAGACCTGCCGCTGGGCCTCGCCCGCCAGGCCGCGACCTGGCTGCTCTCGGGCACCCTCTGTGATCGCCATGACCGCGTCGACTACATCGGCGCGCTGCAGGCGATCTCGGCGCCGCTGCTCGCCGTGGTGGCCGACGCCGACCCCTTGTGCACCCCCGAGGCGGCCGCGCCGGCGGTCGAGGCGCTGGCCCACGCCGGCGCGCGGCTGTTGCCGCTCCGCGACGGCTGGGGGCACCTTGACGTGCTGATCGGCCGGCGCGCGACCGATGAGCTCTTCCCGGCGCTGCGGGCGTGGCTAGAGCCGCTGCGCGGGGCCTGCTGGACCGAGCCGACCCCGACCCACAGCCGGCGATAGGCGCCGCGCGGGCTTCGGCCCCAGCCCCTCTGCCTTGGAGCCCCGCTTGGCCCCGACCATGGACCCGCACGATCCGCCCACCTCCCCTGGCCGGGCCCGCCCCGCCCCCCGCGGGCAGGGTCGCCTGCTCATCGTCGTGGGCCTGCTGGGCGCGGCCCTCCTCGCCGCCGCCGGCGCGAGCGTGGCCGTCCTCGTGGGCGCCGAGACCCCCCACCTCCGCTCCGATCCCGCCTGGCTCGAGGTCAAGCTGGCCGGCGCCCTCGCCGACGCGCCGGGCGGCGAGGGCCTGCTCTCCGACCCCGCTGACCTGCCGCCCCTCCAGACCGAGCTGGTCAGCGCCATCCGCTTCGCCGCGACCGACGACGAGGTCAAGGGCCTGTACCTGCAGATCGGCGGGCTCGACATGGGCTGGGCCTCGCTGCAAGAGCTGCGCAGCGCGGTGCAGGCCTTCGAGGCCGCCGGCAAGCCGTGCATCGCCTGGGCGGGCGCGTACACGACCCGCGAGTACTATCTCGCCACCGCCTGCTCGCGCGTCGAGATGGCCCCCGCAGGGCTCTTCTTCGTCAACGGCATGTCGACGACCCAGATGTACTTTGGCGAGACCTTCAAGCGCTACGGCGTGTCCGCCAACTTCGAGCACGTCGGCGACTTCAAGAGCGCGGTCGAGCCCTACGAGCGCACCGGCCCGTCCGAGGCCGCCCAGCAGGCCACCGACGCCCTTCTCGACAGCATCTACGGCCAGCTGCTCGCCGGGATCAGCGAGGGCCGCAAGATCGAGCTGACCGCGGCCCAGGCCGTGCTCGACGATCCCCCGATGACGCCCGAGGACGCCAAGACGCGGGGCTTGGTCGACGCGCTGCGGTACCCCGACGAGGTGCTCGACGAGGTCGGCGGAGACGACCGCACCACGCTCAAGGCCTACCTGCGGGCCCGCCGCTCGGACTGGAGCAGCGGCCTCGACGAGATCGCGGTGATCTACGCCGAGGGCGCGATCATCGACGGCTCGGGCGGCCAAGACATGTTCGGCGGCCGGTACATCGGCGACCGCAGCCTCAACAAGCTGATCCGCGAGGCCCGCGAGGACGACGACGTCAAGGCGGTCGTTTTGCGCGTGAACTCACCCGGGGGCAGCGGCTCGGCCAGCGACGCCATCTGGCGCGAAGTCGAGCTCACCAAGGCGAAGAAGCCCGTCGTGGTCAGCATGGGCGACTACGCGGCCTCGGGCGGGTACTACATC
>JBJONS010000748.1:0-5070 GCA_046051725.1 Pseudomonadota bacterium
GGGCCCGGAGGCGGCGGCGCGGGCGGCTGCCCGGCGCCCGGCGGCGTGCCCGGCGCGGCGCGGGCGGCGGCGATGGCCTCGCCCAGGCCCGGCTCGATCAGCAGCAGCAGCAGCAGCACCTCGCGGCGCGCCTCGTGCAGCGCGTGGCCCTCGAGCATCGGCGCGTCGGCCCAGAGCCCGCCGATGTCGAGGGGGCGGCTCAGGCCCTCGCTGAGGCCGCGGGTCAGCACGGCGTACTGGCCCGGCTCGTAGGTGGTGCCGACCAGCTCGCGGAAGTCGCCCGGCGCGCCGATCGGGTCGAGCCGCCGCCGCAGCACGAAGACCGCGTCGGACATCAGCTGCTCTTGGCGCGGGGTCAGCGAGGCCAGCAGGTCTTTTTCGGCGTCGAGCAGGCTGCGGACGCCGTCGAGGCGCAGCTTGATGAGCTCGCGCTCGCGCTTGCCGCCGGCCCGCAGCTCGCGCAGCGCGTCGACGTGGGGGCCGAGCTCGGGCGCGTCCACCGCCACACCGCGGGAGAGGGCGCCCCACAGCGCGTCGTGGGCGGCCCGCTGCTCGGCGGCGTAGGCCGCCTCGACCTCGGCCTCGCGGGCCTGGATCGAGGCCACGCGGTCGGCGGCGAGCAGGCGCAGGGCCTCGAGGCGGTCGAGCTGGTCGGCGCTCAGGCCCAGGTGCCGGATGAAGATCAGCGCGCGCAGGCGCCCGGCCGCCGCGTCGTCGGCCGGCAGCAGCGGGGCGTCGTAGAGCAGCTGGTAGAGCGGCGGCTCTTGCCCGCGGTCGAGCGCGGCGATCTCGGCCGCGGTCGGCAGCGGCTCGGGCGCAGGATCGCAGGCGCTGAGGCCGAGCGCCAGCGCGAGCGCGCGCCAAGGCCAGCGGCGGGCGAAGGGGGCCCCGGACGCCAAAGGGGCGCGCCAGGCGGGGCTGCGGTCGGGTCGGGGCGCGGGTCGCATCGCGCCGACCATACTCCACGCGCGCCCCCGCGGCCCCAGCGCCGCCCTCCCCGACCCGCCCGCGGAGCCCGGTCCATGCACGCCCCGCCGCCGGAGCCCGCCGCGACCGCCGGCGACGCCCGCGACCTCCGCAGCCTGCCGGGCCGGGCCGAGCTGGGCCTCGGCGCCGTGATCAGCGCGCTGCTCGGCGTGCTCGTCACATGGCCGGTGGCCCTGCACCCCACCACCCTGGTCGTCGGCCACCCGGGCAACGACTCGTGGAACCACACCTGGGGCTACTGGTGGGTGCTGCGGGCGCTCGCCCAGGGCAAGTGGCCCGGGAACGCCGACCAGCTCAGCTTCCCCGACGGCGGCTCGCTCTACTTCATCGACACCGTGCAGGCGGTGCTGCTGGCCCCGGTCGCCGCGCTCATCGGCGCAGCCGCGGCCTACAACCTCGCGATGGGCCTGGGCGTGGCCCTGGCCGGCTTCGGCGCCTTCGTGCTCGCCCGCCGGGTCAGCGGCGACGGCCCGACCGCGCTGGTCGCCCTGGCCATCTACGGCGCGGCCCCCCACCTGCTCGGGCAGGCCTACAACGGCATCTCTGAGACGGTCTGCGCGGGATGGCTTCCCCTGACGTTGTTCTTGCTCATCCGTACCCTCGACGCGCCGGCGCTGTGGCGCGGGGCCCTGCTCGGCCTCTGCGCCGGCCTGACCATGGGCACGAGCTGGTACTACGGGCTGTTCGCGGCGATCGGCGGCACGGTCATCCTCGCGGTCCAGGCGCTGAGCCAGCCCGAGGCGGTGCGCTGGCGCAGCACGCTGCCCACCCTGATGGTCGCGCTCACGGTGGCCGCGGTCATCGTCGGGCCGCTGCTGCTGACCTTCCGCGGCTCGCTCGAGGCCGCCGACGCCATCGTCAGCCGCGACCCGGCTTTTGTGCGCGCCTCGTTGATGAACCACAACATCACCGACGCCGCGGCCCTGCTGCGCCCCGGCAAGACGCCCTCACCCGACCTGCTCGCGCTCTATGGCGAGCAGCTCATCATCGTCGTCTACCTGGGCTGGGTCGGCGTGGGCCTGTCGGCCGCCGCCCTGGCCCTGACCCGCCGGCGCCTCGAGCTCGCGCCCTGGCTGGCCTTGGGCGGCACCTTCCTGCTGTTCTGCCTCGGCCCCTACCTCAACATCGGCGGCACCTGGGTCGAGCCCTTCGGCCGCCGGCTGCCCCTGCCCTTCCTGCTGCTCTTTGACGCCATCCCGCTTTTTGACCGGATCTCCCACCCCTTCCGCTTCGTGGTCGGCGGCAGCCTCGCGCTGGCGGTGCTCTCGTCGGTCGGCCTGCGCCACCTGCTGCGGCGCCAGGGCTGGCGGCCCCGCCTCGCCGCCGCGCTGGGCGTCGCGGCCCTGAGCCTCGCCGAGACCGCCGCCCTCTCGCCGGCCCACCTGCCGGTGCCCACCGGGGTCGCGGCCCTGCCCCAGGCCTACCACGACATGCGCGAAGATGACGTGCCTGGCGCTGTGCTCGACCTGCCAATGACCGTGCCCAACCTCGAGCGCGCGGTCTATGTCTGGGCCCAGACCGCGCACGAGCGGCCGGTGCCCTGGGGTCTCAACGAGCCGATGCCGGCCGGCTTGCTGCGCAACCGCCTGACCGCCACGCTGATCCGCGTCGAGGCCACCCGGGCCCGCACCCTGCCGCCCCGCCTGCCCGAGCTCGAGCTGGTGGTCGCCGGCCGCGCCCTTCAGCGCATGGGCTACCGCTACATCGTGCTGCACGAAGAGCTGCTGCCGAAGTTCAAGGCCGAGGCCATGATCAGCCTGCTCGACGGCATCTTCGGGCCCCACACCTCCGCCGAGGCCGACACGCTGCGGATCTGGAAGCTCGAGGCGCTCGGGGAGCCCGGGCCAGCCCGCCGCCGGCCTGCGGCGCCGACGACCGTGGCAGAGGGAGGAGAGGCCGCGCCTGCTGAGGGAGGAGCAGCCGCGCCCGCTGATGGAGGAGCCGCCGCCGCGCCCGCAGAAGGAGCAGCCGCAGCCCCCGCAGACGGAGCAGCCGCAGCCCCCGCAGAAGGAGGAGCCGCCGCGCCTGCAGAAGGAGCAGCCGCAGCCCCGGCAGAAGGAGCAGCCGGAGCAGCCGCCGCGCCCGGGGCCCCGACCCCGTGACGCGCCGCTTCAGCGGGCGGGTCGAGGCCCTGATCGCGCTGCTGCTCGCCGTCCTCAGCGCCGCCTGTGCCCTGCGCGGGGCCACCGCCCCCGGCCTGCTGCTGGTGGGCGATCCCGGCCACCCCGACACCCTGGCCAACCACTGGCTGCTCGACTGGACGGCGCACCGGCTGCGCAGCGGCCAGCAGCTCTGGTTCAACGCCGACTATTACTGGCCGGTCGGCGATCAGCCGGTGCTGGCCGGAAACGGGGCCGACGGGCTGCTGGCCGCGCCGCTGCTGGCGCTCTGGCCCTGGCCGGCCGGCGCCCTCGCCTACGCGGCGCTGCAGCGCATCCTCGACGGGCTCGCCGGCTGGGCGCTCGGGCGCGCCCTGGGACTCCGCGGGGCCCCGGCCCTGCTGCTCGTGCCCGCGCTCTGCCTCTCGCCGAGCGCGCTGGTCGAGGCCAGCGCCGGCCGGTGGACCCAAGCCGGCACCTGGCCGCTGACCCTCTGCCTCGCCGCGGGCCTGCGGCTCTGCCGGCGACCGACCGCGGGCGGCGCGCTCGGCCTCGGCCTCGCCCTGGCCCTGACCGGCGGCGTGTACTGGTACTACGCCTGGTTCGCGCTGCTGGCCCTCGGGCTGATCGGCCTGCTGGCGGCGCCGGGGCGGCGGGCATGGGCGGCGGGGGCGCTGGGCGTCTGGGGCGGCCTCTTGGTGCTCTCACCGTGGCTGTGGGCCTTCTTGCGCAGCTGGGCCCAGATCCCCGGCGTGGACGAGGCGCCCGGCGTGGGCGGACAGCGCCTGCGCGAGGCGCTCGCCGGCGCGGGCCAGCTGCTCATCGCTGCGCCCGGCCCGGCGCGGGCGGCCTGCCTGAGCGCGCCCCTGCTGCTGCTCGGGGCGGCGGGCGCTGGGGTCGGGCCCCGGCGCCAGGTCCGCGCCCTGATCGGCGTGGGCGTGGTCTTTTTGGCGCTGGGCACCGGGGACTGGGGCCCAGCCTCGCCCTTCGCGCTGCTCTACGACCGCCTGCCCCTGCTGCGGCGCTTCTGGTGGCCGCTGCGCCACTTTGTCGTGGTGCACGTCATGATCGCGGCGCTGGCCGGGCTGGGGCTCGCCGCCCTGGGCCGGCGGGCGGCGGGCGGGCGGGCCCTGATCGGCGCGGCGGCCCTCGCGGCGATCCCCATCGGCACGGCGCTGCAGGGCGCGCCGGACCGGGTCGAGCTGCACCCGATCCCCTGGCCCCAGGCCGCTTGGGCCGAGCTCGCAGGCTGGGGCCCGGGCGCGGTGGTCCAGCCGCCGCTCTCGCCCGAGGCCGCCGGGAGCAGCTGGCCCTTGATGGCCCAGCGGGCCCACGGCCACCCGACGGTCGCCGGCCACGCGCCCTGGGTGGCCCGGGGCCGGCCGGCGGCCTGGGACGCCTGGGCGGCGCGCCAGCCGGCGATCTCCGCGCTGCAGGCGCTCGAGCGCGGCGACCCGATCACCCTGCGGGGCGCCGAGCTGCGGGCCCTGGCCGCGGCGGGCGCTCCGCACTTCGCGCTCGACCGGGCGGCCCTGCCCGTCGAGCTGCAGGGCGTGGTGCGCGCGCTGAACGACGGCCTGCGCGCCGTCTGCGGCCGGCCCAAGTGGAGGGACCAGGGCGTGGCGCTCTGGGACCTGCGCGCCTGCGATCCGGCGGCCGAGGTGGCGCTGCACAGCCCCTGGCCGGCCGGCCTGCGCCCCGCGGGCCCCGAGCTGCCGCTGCAGGGGCGCTGGCCGGCCCGCTGAGCGCGGAGGCAGGGCGAAGCACCAGAGCGACGCGCATCACGTCATCTTCGCGCTCGGCTCCCACAGGGCTTGAGGCTGAATCGGCTCCGACGCCCTCCGTGCGACGAGCCTCGCCCCAACCGCGGTAGCCGAGGCCTTCGCGGCGAACCCCCTGCTCGCCCAGAGCCGACCCAAAACGCGCCGAGCCGGGGGGTTTCCAAAGGGGGGCCATCGCGGGCTGGCGCGCGGCGCTGCCATGC